>DAORKB010000043.1:15319-18804 GCA_035439365.1 Bacteroidia bacterium | reverse complement strand
TCAAAAAATATTGTAAATAATAAAACTGACATTACTGGTTTTTTAGTTTGGTTCATCGAAAATTTCCCCACCAGTTTTGCTGAGATTAAAAAGAATCCCGAACTAGAGTCAAAATTTAAATAAATATGAATCCCCACGTATTTATGATGTTAAATTTATTTTAAAAAATGAGAGATTTCACGCTATCTACGCTTGAGCTTTTACTTTCGACCCTATTAAAAAATGGGTATACGTTTGTAACGTTTGAGGATTATCTTATGAATAAACCAAGTGGGAAACGGATTATTTTACGTCACGATGTCGATCTGCAGGCACAAAATTCATTGGAGACGGCCATAATGGAACACAAACTGGGGATAAAAGGCACTTATTATTTTCGTATTGTAAAACAAAGTAATAAACCCAAAATAATACGGGCCATTGCGGAGTTGGGCCATGAAATCGGTTATCATTATGAAGACCTTGCAAGTTCCTACGGAAAAAAAGAAAAAGCGATAAAGTCATTTGAGAAAAATCTCAACTACTTTCGTACCTATTATCCCATTAAAACAATTTGCATGCATGGGAGTCCTGTTAGCAAATGGGATAATCGTAAATTGTGGGAGAACTATGATTACAAAAAATATGGTTTGATTGGCGAACCTTATTTCGAAATTGATTTTGACAAGTTCTTTTATTTAACCGATACCGGAAGAAGGTGGGATGGAGAGAAAGTAAGTGTGAGAGATAAAATTCGTAACTCACATTCACACGGACTCTCCTTTAATACATCTTTTGATATTATTAATAATGCTGATAAGCTACCAGATCAGATAATGATCACAACTCATCCACAAAGATGGAACAACAACCGGTTTCGATGGGTTCTGGAACTTGTTTTTCAAAACATTAAAAATTGCGTTAAGCGCATAATCGCTTCCTGAAACTGAAACAATAACCTATGTGCGGCATCGCAGGAATAATAAATCTATCGGGTGAAAATGTAACCCCTTCTGAAATTGATATAATGCTTGAAAAAATCAAGCATCGCGGACCTGATGATGAAGGACGTTTCTTTAAAGATAATGCAGGTTTTGGGCATGTTCGTTTGAGCATAATTGATTTATCAGCTGCCGGGCACCAGCCAATGTTCAGCAATGATGAACGTTACATGATCATTTTCAATGGAGAAATTTACAATTATCTTGAATTACGAAGCGAACTGGAAGCTCACTATCAATTCAAGACAAAAACAGATACCGAAGTTTTACTTGCTGCATATATTAAATGGGGGGAAAACAGCCTCCATAAATTAAATGGAGATTTTTCATTTGTGATTTATGATACTATTGAAAGAACAGTTTTTGGAGCACGCGATCGTTTTGGAATCAAACCATTTTACTACCATTTAAATTCTAAAAAATTTGTATTTGCTTCCGAAATAAAGGCTGTACTGCCATTATTGGAAACCGTTAAACCCAACGATAAATCTATTTTTGAATATCTTTCTTATAATCGTTGCGATCAATCAAACGAAACATTTTTTGATTCTATTTTCAAAATTCCTCATGGTCATTGTTTCACACTCATTGATGGAAAATTAAAAATAAAAAAATGGTATGACCTTGAAGCATCTTTAAACCACCCTACTCCATTAACACCGGAAGCCTATCGTGAAGAGCTTCGTAAAGCGGTTAAACTCCGTTTGCGTAGTGATGTTCCGATTGGTGTTTGTTTAAGTGGTGGAATTGATTCTTCTACTTTAACATCCATTTTAACTTCTGATTTTAATTTGACCGAATTGAAAACATTTTCGGCCATATTTGAAAAAGGACATTGGACCGATGAAAGCCCTTTTATAAATACGTATCAGGATCGGTTAAAGCATATGCGCTTTGTGCAACCCACTGGCGAATCTTTTTTCACTGAGTTTGAACAGTTCATTACCTCCCAATGTGAACCCATGCCAAGTACAAGCCCTTATGCACAATACAAAGTAATGCAGCTGGCAAAAGGCAATGTGGTTGTAACACTTGATGGCCAGGGAGCAGATGAAATGCTGGCTGGATACACCTATTTTTATGGAAGTTATTTCAAGGAGTTGCTAAGAAACTTTCGCTTTGCTGGCCTGCTAAAAGCAGTAATGGATTACAACAAACGAAATATATCAAAGGAAGGCTATGCTTTTTTTGTATACTACATGCTTCCATTAAGCTTAAAAAAGTACACTGGTCGAAAACGATTTGGTAGTTTACAAGCAGATTTTTATCATCAATATGCAAACAGCTCTACCATCACCGCCGACTTGTTTAACCCAAACACCTTGCATGAATCGTTTCTTCAGCATTTCGAACATAAATTAGAGCATTTGCTAAAATGGGATGATCTTAATTCCATGAGTTTTTCTATCGAATCCCGTGTACCTTTTTTAGATCACAATTTGGTGCAAGCCACACTTTCCTTACCCAACAATCTGATTATTAAAGACGGTGTCACAAAGTATATTTTACGAGAGTCTGTTAAAGACATCCTTCCACCTCAAATATATAATCGATCCGATAAAAGAGGTTTTGATACCCCCTCAGATGAGTGGTTCAGAGCCAACCCGTTTAAAGATTACATTGCCGAATTGTTAAATTCGTCCAGTTTCCAAAACCGTGGTTATTTTGACGTAAACGACTGCAAACTCAAGTTTCAAAGGCATTTGGAGAAAAAAGCCAACCTTTCAAATGAGATTTGGAAATGGATCAACCTCGAAATTTGGTTCCGAAAATTTGTCGACAAAAAATAAAAACACCTAAAAATCAACCACTTACATACATTTTCTTAGCTTATGTTACGAAAGTCGTGACAAATATAAAAGCTATCGAAAAATGAACTATCATTGCATTTTTTTAAGGCAAGGAAAATACGCTTAATAATCGCTAAGCTCTCTAAATTAACACGTATTTAAAGTAAGACATGATTTTTAATTCTTTTATTTTTTTCATATTTCTGGGTATTGTATTACCTATTTTTTACTCGCTCCCAAGCAAAACAAGCAAGAACTCTTTTTTATTAATTGTTAGCTACATTTTCTATGGGTACTGGGATTGGCGTTTCTGCCTGTTACTAACCTTTACAACGGTTCTCGATTATTATATTGGAAGAGAACTGTTCAAGACCACCGACTTAAAAAAACGTAAGATATTCATGACCATTAGCGTGGGCATCAATTTAAGCATTCTTGGTTTCTTTAAATATTTCAACTTTTTTGTTGAAAGCTTTCAGGATATTTGTGCCCTATTCGGTTCATCCGTTGACTATCTGCATTTAAACATTATTCTTCCGGTAGGTCTTTCTTTTTACATATTCCATAATATTTCCTATATCATGGATATTTACAGAGGAAAAATTGAACCCACCAATAATTTCATTGACTTTGCTTTATTTGTTGTTTTCTTCCCCCAACTGGTTGCGGGTCCCATTGGAAGAGCCGCAGTACTTTTACCTCAACTGAAACAAAA
>DAORKB010000043.1:8479-15219 GCA_035439365.1 Bacteroidia bacterium | reverse complement strand
TATATATTCCATTGGGTGGAAATAAAAAAGGAAAAGGTCGCACTTACATAAACCTCATGATTACGATGATTCTGGGTGGTTTATGGCATGGTGCAAGCTGGAACTTTGTAGTGTATGGCGCCCTTCATGGTGTTTACCTTTCCATACACCGTATGTTTTTTAACCACGATAAAGTTAAACCAAAAAAAATAGAACGTGTTACCATCCCTGTAATACTCAGTATTTTTTTCACATTCCTGCTCGTTACATTCTCGCGAATCTTTTTCCGATCCACATCCTGGGATACTACACGGGTGTTTTTCTCAAAAATTATCAATTGGGAAAACAGCGAATACAATATCTGGTTCCTAACCGTCACGCTTTCATACCTTATTGTTATTTATGCATTGGATATACTTGAATATGCTACCGGCAGACATACCTATATGCTGGACATTAAATCCAAACCATTGCGATATGGTATTCTATCAGGCGTATTTTTGTTGACTGTGTTTTTTATGTTTCAAACCAAAACAACACCATTTCTATATTTTAAGTTTTAAAACATGAAGGCATTAAAATCAATATTTATTTTTATCGGGGCTTTTGCCCTTGTGGTTGTATTTTTTGAATTTTTTCTGTCTTTATGCGGAATACTTCAACCCATTGTTAGGATAGATCGGGATAACGGTGAGCGTTATCGCCCGGATTTAACTTGTAGTTCTTTATTCGTTTCCGAAGGATTTGGTTTAGCAAAAACGAATTCTGCAGGCTGGTTCGGCCATGATTTTAAGGATCTGGGCACAGATGATATTTCAGTTGCAGTTATAGGCAATAGTTATGTTGCATCGCGCCAGGTTTTTTATCGTCAAAGTTTTCATTCACTCGCCGAAAAAAAAACCAATAAAATCCTTGCCTATAAAGGCATCCCTAAAACAGTTTCCTTTTTTAATTTCGGTAAAGAGGATTTGCCTATTAACGAGCTTTTGTATTTAAAAGATGATCTCAATAAGCTCAATCACCCGGATTATTTTTTAGTTCTTTTAAATGAGGGGACTTTCAATCTGGTTACACATCGTTATGTCGCCAAATACATATTAGAAAATGATTCTATTAAAGTTGACACCAGTTTCAAAAAATCAAACTTCGTGAAGAACTACAATCGGTTTGAAGTATTCACGCATTCGTCTGTTTTATTTTTGATGCACCGGGTTAAATCACAATTGCCAAATATCTGGGAAATATTTTTTGATAAATTTTATATTCCTTCAAAAACAGCAAATGAAGAAGAGCCAGAAGCCACAACAACAGAAGATTTGGATGATACAGACAAACGATTTGTTAAAGAATTAAGCAAAGACAAACGTGTTATTTTCTTATTAAATGTAAACCCTTCACTTCGCAACGAGTTATTATCAATTATTAGTGACTCACCAACTATCGATTTGCAGCCCGCTATACTTGACTTGAAAAAACGAGGAATAGATCCAAATTATTGGGAGATTCCGGATAAAGTAGGGCATTTCAATTTAGTTGGTCATGAAATGATTGCAAAGGAGATTACAAGAGAAATGTTGCGTATTATATTACAAAACAATCATTAGAAAAGTAAAACTTTCTTTGTTTTAATATTTATTATATTTGAAATACTTCAATAAACAAATAGCATATTACATCGAAAAATAGTAAAAGAAAATGGGAATACTGCGTGTAATTAAAATTGTAAGTACGGATTTTAACGGGTATGCTTTTAAGGCGTTACGTCTTACCCATGTTGGATTCATGAGAATCACAGGCAATCTTTTCACGAAAACCATTTTACGTCTGAAGAAAGTTAAATTCAAAAAAGGGTGCAATTTTTATGGGAACGCTTATTTCTATCGGTTTCCTACAGCAACCATTTCAATGGGTGAAAACTGCACGTTCAGGAGCCGGGATATTTCCAATCTGATTGGTGTAAATCGCAGATGTATAATTTCTGCACTCTATAAAACATCCAAAGTGCAAATCGGTAATAATTGTGGTTTTAGTGGTGTTACAATTGGTGCTTTAAAAGAAATTACCATAGGAGATAATTTAATCTGTGGAGCAAATGTGATTATATCTGATTATGATTGGCACAATGCTGACCCGAACAGACGGTTTGAAATGTGTATGGATGCAAAACCTGTAATCATTAAAGACAACGTATTTATTGGCGTTAATTCAATCATTTGGAAGGGTGTAACCATTGGCGAAAATTCGGTAATCGGAGCAAACAGTGTGGTTACAAAATCCATTCCTCCAAATGTTTTTGCCGGAGGCAATCCTTGTAAAGTAATTAAAGAAATTAAACCTTCCTAAGCAAAAAGGGCTGTCTTCATAATGAAAACAGCCCTTTTATAAATCTTTCAGAAGAAAAAACTTAGTCGTTGACAACTACAATTTTATTTATACTCGTCTCTGCTGCATTCATCACTCTCACAAGGTATACACCACTAGCAAGATCCTGAATATTTACAGATAATAAATTTGAAACGAAATCCAGTTTTTTTACAATAACACCTGCTAAATCAACAACTTCAAGTGTTGTTCCAACCGGTACAGTTTCATTTTCTGAACGCACATTAAGTAATCCACCTGAAACAGGATTTGGATAAACCTGATAAGGGGTTGTTTGAATATTTCCACTTTCTTCTACATCTGTTATTACAGTATTGGCAAGTGGATGTGGATAAGTATATGTTGTATAACTTGGTTTAGCAGACAGGTGATAATCTCTTTCATTTTTTATATCATCTGGGCTATAGTTATAGAAATAAACATTTCGGTTGTCTTTACTGTTATAATATTTAAATCTGTCATTCCAAACAAACACGTCCCCACTTCCTTTCTCTTCATCAACACCCGTATGTGTTGCACCAAATTTCACCCCACTTAAATATCCCTGTTGATAGGCCGAAGGATATTGGGTTGTAAGGGTATTGACCAGTCCTACTCCAAATCGGTACCCCTCAATATAATTATCGTGGATTACAGATTCTCCGCCACGCGTACGGATGGCACATTCTACCAGAAGGGTAACATCTTTCCCAAGTGTAATTATTGTACCATTTGCAATATTGCTAGTACCATCTTTAAAGGTTGTATTGATGATATTGTTGTTGTATACTTCAATGGCCCTCGTGCTGTAATAATTATCCCCCTTTGTTAAACTTGCTTCGTGTGCGTCGATTGCATGCGCTGTATTTGCCGCAACATTATTTTTAACAGTGTTGTATCTAAATACATACAATGCGCAACCTCCTGCTGCAATCGAATGCCTATGATAATCAAATACATTATCTTCAACAAAAATAAAATTTCCACTACCAAATCTAGGTTTTTGGATCCACTTCTTATTTGCTCCATAAACAACAACACCATATCCTAAACCAAGGCCATCTACTCCTTTTACATTGTGATAAAATTCATTTTTATAGATTAAACCGCTTACGATACTGTCGTCATGAGAAACTGAAACGGCCCCATTTCCAAAATTTTCGAACCTGCATCTCGTTATCACAAAACCATAACAATTCACCATTTCTACTCCAATATCTGCAGCAAGCGATAATCCATCGCCTTTCACAATACTTGGTTTTTTACTTTTAAAAGTAATATCAGACACAACTATTCCACATTTTGCGTTGCTACTACTAACAAACCTAAAAATCCCCCTCCAATTTGTACTGGTATTTAAATCCGAATCGGTAGCAGCTTCCGAACGGTATAGAATAGTTTTCCCAATTCCTGCTCCTTTTATTGAGACAAATTTGGTCACATAGACATTGCTATTAACAATAAATTGACCGGCTGGTAATTGAATAATGTCGCCATTAACTGTTGTTTTTGCAGTTACCGCAGCTTGAATTGCAGGCTGTATATTTGCGTCTTTTCCTGGACTAGCAATAACAATGGTCTTTCCAGTAGCAATAGAAGACGATATTGCAAGAATACTACAACAGGCAATTTTTTTAATATTCTTTGCTGATAAACTATTTATCAGGCTAAGAATCTTGATTTGGGGGGATGTTTTTTTAATCATACTTCTGATGGCATTAAATTTGAATTACTTTTTTTACAAACAATTATTTTTTAATGTTTAACAGGATCACATTTATAAATTCTTGACTTAACAATTTGTCAGATTTTTAATAAAACAGATCCTGCTTACATATAAAACAATTCACGCGTAAGCATAATCAGGTTTAGAAGAATCTTTGATATTTTAATTTGACAATGACAATATAATAGATTCTTGGCTGAACTGGGTTATTTTTTGGATTAAAATCCATATACTTTAGACGAATATATAAAAAATTACGACAAAAACTAGTTTCGCTATAATAAGTTTTAACAATTCGTTAGCGTTTATGTAATATCTGGAGTATTTGGACAAAAAAAAGAGCAGGATTTAAAGTTCCCTGCTCTTTTTTATGATTATTAATCTCTAAGTTTTTATTGAGTGATAATAATTTTCTTTTTGTATAAATGATCCTGTGAACTGGCAACTATCACGTAAATACCTGGCTCCAGTCTGCTTTCGGTATCAACTGCAATGATTTCATTTTCTTTTACGATTATTTTTGAGTACACCTCTACACCCGCTGTGTTATATAATACAACCAAAACACTTTCATGTGGCTTAAACGCATCATTTGTAATATTAAATTTGTCTATAGCCGGATTTGGGAAAACGGAAATCTCATCACTTGCTGCACCTTCCGCTACAATTCCTGTAGTTTTAGCATCTTCAATGGTAGTAGTGGCTTGTTTTGAACAACCTTTATTGTCGGTAACAGTAATTCCATAATCTCCAACTGCTAAACCTGTTGCTGAATTACCGAATGCTGTGATTGAATTGTTTTTCGACGACCAGGCATAAGCGTATGAATTGGTCTCACCACCAGAAACAATTACCGTTGCACTTCCATCTTTACAAGTTGCACATGATGCATCTGTTTTTACAGTTGTTAATGAAAATTTAGGCTCTGATTTTGCAATTTTGGCTTTTGATGAAGATGTACAACCTCTTGCATCCATTACTGTTACTTCATATTCTCCTGGTGATAAATTTACTGCTTGTTCTGTTGATTGCGCAGGAATTGTATTCCACTGATAGGTAAAAGGTGCCACCCCATCCATCACTTTTACTATTGCGGATCCACCCTGACCTGAGCAATTAGCATCAATAGCAGTAATTGCTGCTGCGGGAGTATAACTTGTTTTGATAACAACCGGTGTTGCAACAGAGCACCCCTTCGCATCAGTTACTGTCACTGTATAACCACCACGACTTAAACCGGTTGCGGTTGCTGTTGTTTGAACCGGATTTGTTGTCCAAACATACTTATAGGGAGCTATACCACCAGAAACAACTGCTGTTGCTGTACCATCTCTTTTACCACAATTCTCTGTTGTTAAATTTGTTGTTACACTTAATGTTGTTGTTTCTTTTATAATTATTGGGAGCGCTTTTGAGCAACCGTTATAATCTTTTACAGTTACTGTATACCCTCCATGTGTCAAACCGGTTGCCGTTGCCGTTGTTTGAACAACAGGAAGTGTTGACCAAATATAAGTATATGGTGCTGTTCCACCCGAAACAACTGCCGTTGCCGTTCCATCTTTTTTACCACAATTTTCTGTAGTTAAATTAGCTGTTACACTTAATGTTGTTGTTTCTTTTATAATTATTGGGAGCGCTTTTGAGCAACCGTTATAATCTTTTACAGTTACTGTATACCCTCCATGTGTCAAACCGGTTGCCGTTGCCGTTGTTTGAACAACAGGAAGTGTTGACCAAATATAAGTATATGGTGCTGTTCCACCCGAAACAACTGCCGTTGCCGTTCCATCTTTTTTACCACAATTTTCCGTTGTTAAATTAGCAGTTACACTAAGAGTGCTTGCGCTTTCTTTTATAACAACTGGAAGCGCTTGAGAACAACCGTTCTTATCTGTTACTGTTACAGTATAGCCTCCTTTTGTTAAACCAGTTGCTGTTGCTGTAGTCTGAACAACCGGAAGTGTTGACCAAACATACGTGTATGGTGTTGTACCGCCTGAAACAACTGCTGTTGCAGTACCATCTTTTTTACCGCAATTTTCTGTTGTTAAGTTAGCAGTTACACTTAATGGAGGGATGGAAGTTATTGTTACCGAAGTTACTTTCGAGCATCCTGTATTATCAGTTACTGTAACACTATACACACCAGCTGCTAAACCAGTTGCTGTTGCTGTTGTTTGAACAGGAACTGTTGACCATGAATACGTGAAAGGAGTTGCACCTGATGAAACGGTTGCTGTTGCTGTTCCATTTTTCTTACCACATGTTTCTGAGGTCATTGAAGTTGTTGCATTTACAGATGCCGAAGCTGTAACAGTTACCGGTACTACTTGTGTACATCCATTTTTATCTGTCACCGTCACACTATAAGATCCGGCAGCTAAACCTGTTGCTGTTGCTGTTGTTTGAACAGGAACTGTTGACCATGAATACGTGAACGGCATTGTACCTGTTGAAACAGTTACTGTTGCGGTTCCGTTTTTCTTAGCACATGACTCTGCGGTCATTGATGTTGTTGCATTTACGGCTGCTGCTGCTGTAACGGTTACAGGTACTACTTGTGAGCATCCATTATTATCAGTTACTGTTACACTGTATGTGCCAGCAGCTAAACCTGTTGCTGTTGCTGTTGTCTGAACAGGAACTGTTGACCATGAATACGTGAAAGGAG
>DAORKB010000043.1:0-8379 GCA_035439365.1 Bacteroidia bacterium | reverse complement strand
CTGTCACCGTCACACTATAAGATCCGGCGCCTAAACCAGTTGCTGTTGCTGTTGTTTGAACAGGAACTGTTGACCATGAATACGTGAAAGGAGTTGCACCTGTTGAAACCGTTGCTGTTGCAGTTCCGTTTTTCTTACCGCATGTTTCTGCTGTTGCTGATGCTGTAGCGCTTAATGGAGCCGCTGCCGTTACCGTTGCTTTTGTTGCCTGAGTACAACCATTTTTATCTGTTACGGTCAAGGTATATCCTCCTTGTGTTAACCCTGTAGCAGTTACTGAAGTTTGAACAGGAACAGTTGTCCATGAATACGTATAAGGACCAGTTCCACCCGATACAACTGATGTAGCTGTACCATTTTTCTTAGAGCAGGTTTCTTGTGTATAATTAAAAGTTGTGCTTAACGCAGTAGGCTCAGTAACAGTAACAGTTGCCGTTTTTGTAGTTCCTGTTGCATCTTTAACTGTTACTATATATGAACCTCCAGCCAAAGCAGTTGCAGTTGCAGTTGTTTGAACCGGAGAAGAATTCCAATTGTATGTATAAGGACCAGTACCACCAGTTGCACTAACACTTGCTGATCCGTTTTTTGCACCAGAACAAGTAACGTTAGTTGATGAACCAGACAATGCCATTGGAGTAACGGGTGTTGTTGTATTTCTTAATGGATGCGGATACGTATAAGGTGTATAACCCGCTTTTGAAGTTAAATGAAAATCTCTATTTTGGACAATATAAGTAGGTGTGTAATTATAAAAGTATACGCATTGAGAATTACCTACAGCATATGGTTTATATGTATCATTCCAGATAAATACGTCTCCGGATGATTTATCTCCATCTACACCAGTATGCGAAGCACCATATTTTACTGCGCTTAAATAACCTTGTTGATAAGGGCTTGGGTAAGTACTTGATAATTTTGGGGTAACAAGTCCTACACCGAAACGATATCCTTCGATCGTATTATTATGTATTAAAGCTTCACCACCTCTCGTACGGATAGCACATTCGGTTAACCAGGTTGGGCTTTTACCAGCCACGATCGGAGTTCCATCAGGGCAGTTGGTGGTACCATCTCTAAATAAAGTATTCACAATATTATTATTATAAACTTCAATAGCACGTGTACTGTAGTAATTATATCCTGATTCCAATCTGGCTTCATGTGCATCAATTGCATGCGCACAGTTACCAGCCACGTTATTTCTTACAGTATTATAACGGAAAACATACAATGCACAACCTCCGGCTGCCACTGAATGTCTGTGATAATCAAAATAATTGTCTTCGATAAAGATAAAATTGCCCGAACCAAATTTAGGATCATCTACCCATTTTGTATTTGTACCATACACAACTACACCATATCCTAAACCTAATGCATCGTATCCTTTACAGTTATGGATAAACTCATTTCCGTAAATTAACCCGCTAGCTAAATTATCATCATGTAAAACAGAAACTGCACCGTTACCAAAATATTCAAAGTGGCAACGCGTGACAATAAAACCAATACATTTCGAGAATTCAATTCCAATATCTGCGGCAACAGATAAACCATCACCATTTTTCAGACTTGGCTTTTTGCTTTTAAGTGTCATATCAGAAACTACAATTCCACTGGCCAAACTGCTGTTCGTATTGAACCTGAACATTCCCCTCCAGTTACCATCATTGCTAAGGGTAGCATCGGGAGTGCTTTCAGAACGATAAAGAATGGTTTTTGTCATTCCTTGTCCTTTAACAGAAATGAATTTTGTAATTACAACACTTTTGTTTAAAATGAATTGTCCTGCAGGAAGTTCAATAACATCTCCGTTAACGGCTCCGCTAACGGCAGTTTGAATGGCAGGTTGAATGTCCTTATCGGCACCAGGACTTGTTACTTGAATTGTTTTTGCTTGTATTACATTTGAAAATAGAAGCGCAATCAATATCGACTTAAATGTTTTTTTCATGGGGATGTTCTTTAAATGTTTCTAATCCTTCGACGCTAATCTTTTAATTTCATTTTTAAGAAAGAAATTCAGTTTTGTGCCTTATGATTCGGAAAGTGTATACTGCTATACTTCATGTGCACTTCGAAAAACTGATTTGATCTACACTTCTTATTTTCAACACCGCGTATGCTTTACTAAGAATTGCTGGCCCGTCGCCCATCAAATTTTATTTCCGGATACAGTTAACGCACATTATTTTTTTTGGTTACACTTTTTTTTCCGAACAACCCCTGAAATTTTGAAACATTCTCCATTTCCTCATTTGTTATTGGATTTCAGGAGATATTAACAAATTTTCAAAGTGTTTTATTTAACATTTTTTTATCCGATTTGATCTGTTTTTTTAACGTTTTTGCAGTTTTTGCTACTGCATTATCACAGTTGTTAACCTCCTTTCTATTTTCATGAATCATTATTTGGTACTTTTTATATCTTTGAATACATTTATATTTATAAAAACATCTTATATTTTGTTATGGGGTTTACTTTCTCTCACCCTGCCTTAATTTTACCCATTCGTTATTTGCCCAGGAACCTGTACTCAATGAATGGGCTTATCATTGGTAGCATGATTCCGGATTTCGAATATTTCATCCGACTTGACAATGGAAGCTCATCTAGCCATACTTTTTTAGGATTATTATTCTTTGATTTACCCGCCGCTCTCATCATTTTAACATTGTATCATCAGTTTATGCGGACGAGTTTAATTAACAATTTACCCGCATTCTTAAAATTAAGATTGCAAACCTATTCACATTTTGACTGGTTAAATTATTTAAAAAAAAATTGGGCAATTGTATTCTGCTCCATACTTATTGGAGCCTGTACACACTTATTTTGGGATAGTTTTACATCAGGTAATGGGTACTTTGTAACAAGAAATCCTGTACTTGAAACTCAATTTACAATTTTTAACACACCATTTTATGTTTACAAAATTATTAAGCACGTGAGCTCATTAATTGGGAGTATTATTTTATTTATTCTTCTAATAAGATTACCAAAGCAGCATCCTCAACATCCGAAAAGCGATCATTCCAATACTTATTATTGGCTGTTTCATACCTTGCTGGCATTGATTATCTTTTTATTTCAAATTGCGTTGTATTCTCATTCCGGTTCCTTGAATGGCCTTATTAAAAAAATAGTTTCAAGTGGATTATTTTCAATTTTATTGATTTCGATAGGATATAAACTCTCTGCAAAAGTCGTGACAAAATAAAATTTTTCTTCAAAACATCGATTTAATCATTTTGGAATATTTATTAATTAAATTTAACAATAACTTTATTTTGCTTTTTAAGTATAAAGAGTCATTATTTTAATATTCAATATTCATTTTAAATCGTATATATGTCATATTTGTGGGATTTCCAGGATAAAAATGGTTATGCAAACAAAAGTGGGAATTATAAAACAAAGGTTCAACTGAACTTTATTTTGAATAATTTACCAAAGAAAATCGATAGCATTTTTGATATTGCCGGTGGTGCGGGCAGGTTTTCCATTCCGCTTCTCACCTATTCAAAAGACATAACGGTGCTCGACATTAACGAAACAGCTATTCGCTTATTAAATGAGCGAAACAAAGAAATTAAAACGATTTGCGGAGGCTTTATAGAAACGGATATCAAAAGAACATTTTCGCTGGTCCTATGCATTGAAGCCCTTGGATACTTTAAAGACTGGGACGAATTTTTTAAAAAGATTAACTCATTGATGACAAAAGATAGCCGTTTTATATTTACACATACGAATTCTTCGAGCTGGAGATTTTTAATGAGAAGAATAAAAAGCCTTCTTGATAAAAAAACCCGGTCTTATACAGAGATGAATATGACTGATTTCAAAGAACTATTAAACAAAAACGGTCTTGAAATAGAAAATATGGAGGGAATGAACTGGATGCCATTACCTATGTTTGCAAATGGAGTTCTGGTAGATATTTTTGCATTTTTGGAGCGAGCATTACGACTAAACAAATGGCATGGGCAAAGTCCCTGGCTTTTAATTTCCGTCCGAAAAATAAATTAAATAGTTAGGAGTGAGGTTTAATAAAAAACGGGTATTTTGATACCCGTTTTTGCTGTTTTGAAGTGATTTATTCCCTTTTTTAAGCATTTTTTAAACTTTTTTACTCCATTCATTTCTAAACAATTAGTGTTTTTCCTGTCGCACAAAGTATTTTCCCCTTTTATTTAGTTTTTTAGGCACCAACACTTGGTGATGCCATACAAACCATTACTTTTGTCCCATCAATACGATAAACGTTTAGCTCTCCATAATTAGGTATTTCATTTTTACATAGTTTAAGCTTAACAATTTAGTATAAGATTTGTACGTTTTGCTGTCCCAATAAGTGTTATAGCGACCGTAAATTTTGATTTGTACTCATTAAAGCGTATTTTTGTACTCGTTTTTTCAAAAAATAGCACTGTTTGAACAACGTATAATTTTAAGATAACCAATTATTTAAATGATTTCTACAATTACTTTTCCCCAAAGATTGAAACTAAAGTTATCACTCATAATTTTTTTTTCGGCTATTTATTTAAATACACAAGCCCAGGGGGGGACGGCAACCCCCACGCCTGCAAGTGTTTGTAGTGGGCAAAGTTCTGTTATAAAACTAACGGGGCACCAAATAACGAGCAGTATTCGCTGGCAACGTGATTCGGCAGGGACGTTTGTTTATATATATCCTTTAGAAACAAAAGACAGTCTTGTTACTCCTCCATTAACCAGTGAGTCGAAATATAGGGCAATGGTTTCTACATCGGGGGGTAATTTCGACGATTCATCATCCGTTGCAACGGTAACTGTAGATCCAGTTCCAGATGCGGGAACAACCAGCCCTCCCAGCCTTTCTCTTTGCAGTGGTGAAGGCACAACAATTAAACTTAATGGAGCCACTTCAACGATCCAGTGGCAAAGTAAAACAACCGGTGCATTTACTGACATTAGTGGAGAAACGCAGGTTACTTTAGAGACTGGAAATTTGATCACTACCACATACTATCAGGCTGTGGTTACTTTAGGATCATGTTCGGATACCTCTACAATTTCGGAAATAATTGTCAATCCAATTCCTGAGACGGGACCAGCTGTTGGCGATACGACTCTTTGCAGTGGAAATTCTACTACACTTTCTTTACCGAATTTTTCTGAAAATGGGGCTCAAATTACCTGGCAGTATAAAACAACAGGAGACTTTACGGACCTGAATGCACACAATTCGACATACAACACTGGAAATTTAACCGAAACAACCATTTATAGAGCTTATGCGGTAAAAAATAATTGCAGCGACACTTCTAATATTGTTACAGTAACCGTAAATCCAACTCCAGACCCAGGAACAACGAGTCCGGCTACTACCACTTTATGCAGTGGACAAGGTATATCTATTAGTTTGAATGGTGCTACAAATCTTGCGACCATTCAATGGCAAAGCAAGACAACCGGTGCGTTTACGGATATTGGTGGAGCAATGTCATCACCTTTGGCGACAGGTAGCTTAACTGAAACTACGCATTATCAAGCAGTGGTTACATTGGGAAGTTGTTCGGCAACTTCTACGGTTGCTGATGTTATTGTAAATCCTATTCCTTCACCAGGAACAGCACTTGGAGATACGACTATTTGTAGCGGAAATCCAACTACACTTACTCTAAAAGGTTCAGAAAATGGGGCACAAATTACTTGGCAGGTTAAAAATTCAGGAGGTTTTACAGATCTGAATGCGCACAATACAACTTATGCAACTGGAAATTTAACAAGCACAACAATTTATCGTGCTTATGTTGTAAAAGATAATTGCAGTGATACTTCTAATATCGTTACAGTTACAGTTAATCCGGGTGTAGATGCGGGAACCGCTACACCGGCAAACAGTTCTATTTGCAGTGGTGGAAATACATCCATAAACCTGACAGGAGCAACGAATCTTGCAACTATTCAATGGCAAAGCAATGCCTCAGGTTCATTCGCAGATATTAATGGCGCAACGTCATCGCCATTGGCAACAGACACATTAACCACCACCACGCAGTACCAAGCAGTTGTTACATTGGGAAACTGTTCGGCTATTTCTAGCATTGCGACTGTAAATGTAAACGCTATTCCTTCACCAGGAACAGTAACAGCCGGTGACACTACCCTTTGTAATAATAAACCCACAACGCTTACACTATCTAATTCGGAAAGTGGAGCTCAAATTACATGGCAAATCAAAACGACGGGAGGTTTTTCAGATTTGAATGCTCACAATACAACGTATGCAACCGGAAATTTAACGGAAACAACTTCTTATCGTGCTTATGTAAAAAAAGCAGGGTGCAGCGATACTTCCAATATTGTAACTATAAAAGTTAATCCAAGTTATGTTGGCGGAACAACATCCGCAGTAAAGTATACGGTTTGTGCTGGTGATTCCACCGTTTTAACCCTAAGCGGGTCAAGTGGGTCACCGATACAATGGAGAAGTAAAACAGGATCGGGACCCTTTACAAATATTCCAGGTGCGAATGGGCTCACTCTTAATACTCATGGATTAAGTGCGACGACAACGTTTCGTGCACTTGTAGGTGTATTTGGCTGTACCGTTCCTTCTACCGATGTGACCATAACTGTAAATCCAACACCAGTTGGTGGTACCATCACTTCAACTGAAACATTACCAATTTGTACCGGGAAATTGGCTCACTTGAAATTAAATGGTTCTACGGGTACTATCCGTTGGCAAAATGATGATTTAGGTACATTCAATGATATTAGCGGTGAAACTGATCCTCAGCTTACAACACCTAATTTAACAAAAACAACACAATACAGAGCTATTTTAAGCAATGATGAATGCGCGAATGATACCTCGACAACGATCAATATTACCATTGCACCGCAGTCGCAAGGTGGTGAGGCATATGCTACCCCATCAGCTATCTGTAACAATCAGACGACAGTAATTAAACTAAAAAATTCTGTTGGTAATGATATTCAATGGCAAAAACAAACGACCGGTGGATTTGCGAATATCGCTTTAGGAAGAAATGACACAATATTTACAACACCGAATTTAACTGTTAATACGAATTATCGTGCACTTGTTACCAATAGCAATTGTGCACAAGCCACTTCTGATCCTGCTTCCGTTTCTATCTATCCTGTTTCTGATGGAGGACAAGCCACAGCAGATACAACTTTGATTTGCAGCGGTGCGAATACACGTATCGTTTTAAAAGATTATGCGGGTACGATCCAATGGCAAAGTGATGCATCAGGAACAATATTCACCAATATTCCAAATGCAAACAGTTCCATTTATAATGTGGTAAATCTTACAAAGACAACGTCGTTCAAAGCAGTTGTAACAAGTAATAATTGTACACCTTCAGAATCTAATGTGGTGAAGATAACAATAGCAACTACACTACCTGGTACTGCTTCGGCTAATCCATCGCCAATTTGCAGTGGTGCTTATTCTGTATTAAAACTACAGGGTCATACAACAGGTGCAAAAATTTTCTGGCAGAAATGGACCTCTGGTAGTTTTGTAACCATCAGTGGTGCAGTAGATGAAGAGTATACAACCGTTAATTTAACAGAAGATACAAAATACAGGGCGCTTGTACAAGTTGGAAATTGTACTCCTGTACCATCAAATGAAATAACAGTTACAATTTTACCAACTTTACAAGGAGGTGAAGTAACTGCTAATCCGAGTACCATTTGCAGCGGAACTTCTACCACAATTAGTTTAAATGGTAATTCAGGAACTTATGTATGGCAACAGGATACAGGATCAGGGTTCGCAAATATTCCAGGAGCTGCTGCTAATACAGATTATGCAACTCCAAATTTAACTGTAAATACAAAATATAGAGCGTATGTAAGTGGTGGCTCTTGTGCATCTGTTTATTCGGATACAGCAATCGTCACGATCATTCCTGCATCCAAAGGAGGGAAAGCGAAAGCTACTAAAACTACTGTATGTAGTGGTACCAATACAACTGTTACCCTTAACAGCAATACCGGCATAATTCAATGGCAAGTAGATAATTCTGGTTCAGGCAATGGTGCTTTTGTTGATGTTCCGGCAAGTCCAAGCTCTCAATCAAACACGTACGTTACTCCAAACTTAACGCAAAAAACCCGTTACAGAGCGAAGGTTACAAATAGTAATTGTTTACCAGCCTATTCTGATACGGCTACAATTGATGTTTCTCCGGCTTCTATCGCTGGTACTATTTCTCCTTCAGCTGCAAGCATTTGTCAGGGTGGTACTGTTACATTTACATTAAATGGAAGCGCAGGAACAGTTCAATGGCAATCAGATACTGCTAATCATGTATTTGCAAATATTTCCGGAACCGGAA
>DAORKB010000042.1:0-19022 GCA_035439365.1 Bacteroidia bacterium | reverse complement strand
AGAGTTATCCACTTTCTGTAACGCTTCTAAAAAAAATAATTGATCATCCTCGTCATCATCAACTAAAAATATGTGCTTTAATTTTTTAAACAAATGTGTGGTTATATGTGTGTCAATACTTTATTTTCTATTCAATACCTGCCGTTTGATTTCGTTTTTTTTTTAAAGCCTTATAATGCGAAGGTGTTAGCCCTGTTACTTTTTTAAATTGTGTGGACAAGTGCGCCACACTTGTGTAACGCAGGCGGTGTGAAATTTCTGTTAATGTCAATTCATCAAACAAAATCATCTCGGTTGCCATTTCAATTTTTTTCACGATCATGTATTGTTCAATGGTTGTTGCCTGAACAGCTGAAAATAAATTGGAAAGATATTTATAATCGTAATTCATTTTCTCGCTCAAATATACTGAGAATTTAACCTTTTTAGGGTGTTTGATAAATTCCGATATAGCAATTTTAATTTTCTCGATGAGGATTGCACTCTTATTTTCCAACAATTCCAACCCTGATTTTTTGAGTGCTTTGTTTAATTTTTCTTTTTGAAGATCAGATATTGGTTGTGCCACTTCTGCTTCGCCAAACTCCACTTTTGAGTATTTGACCTGAAGTTTTTTTAATTCATCTCTTACAACCGTTTTGCAACTTTCGCAAGCCATGTTTTTTATGTACAGCTTCATAAGATTCTCTTTTTTGAAATCTATTACAACAAAGATTGAATTAATAAATCTTTTAGTTGTTATAGAATTGGGTTAAAAAGTTATATTATTTACCGTTTTTAAAAAAATCAGGAAATCTGTATAAAGATGTTCCCTTTAATTTTCAAGTTTCAAATACGGAGCCACTTTTGAAAATAATTCAGAATCAATTAAATCCGTTTTTTTTATCTCACTTACTGTATAAAAATCCCCATGTTTTGTTCTGAAATTGATAATGCCATTAACAATTTTCCAGCTGAGGTAAGGGTGTTTCAGTTCTTTTGAAGTGCAGGTATTTATATTTATTTTATTAATTTTTGAAGCATCTACAGTAATAAACTTCTCGAAGACATCGTATTTTTCCTTGTCCAACTTCCAAACTTCAAGGAGTTGTTCTTTTTTATAAAATCCTCCCAGTAAATTTCTGTAGCGAATGATCGTTTTTGCAAAAAAAGGTCCTATACCTTTTATACTTGATAGCTGCGTCGAATCAGCAGTATTTATTTCAACTGTTTTTATTTCAGATGTAAACTGATTGTGAACTGCTTTCGTAAATGATTTGCGTATTTGTTTTTCAGAAATTTGAATATAGGGTTCAAGCACTGCATAAAGTTCCGGGGAAATGGTATACATTTTTTTTACATCTTCTTTCGATTTGAACATTCCGCCTTTGGCTTCATAATTTTTTATGGAACGGATTTGCTTTTCGGACAAGCCTAATCTTTTCCAATCTTCTTCGGGTAATTGATTGGGGTCAAAATTAAAATACACTGGTTTTGTTTCTGATAAAACAGCGTCGTGATTTTCTTTTGTCGAAAATGTATCACTTGCTATTTCTTTTTGTTCGATGTTGGCATTTAGGATTTGTAATTGCTTTTCAAATTTCGAAAAATCAACTTCCTCATGCGATGCAAATTTTTCGGAGTAATGAATACATAATAGTAATAGCAATATCATGCAAACCAATACGAATATTCCATTCTTTTCCCGTTTGTTAAATGTGAAATATTCGCGAATGATTTGCTTCATAAAAATTAGGGTTATCAGTCAGTTGATTCTGATGTTTTGGATGAGGTAAGAAAATAAACAGGGAATCCGACCAATACAATTCCAATCCCTCCTAGTGTTTCAAAGGGGCTATAAATAATCAGATCTATTACGATGGCTATTGTAATAAGAATATAAAGAATCGGAATTACAGGATATCCTATTACTTTATACGGACGTTCTGTGTCGGGCTCTTTTTTACGAAGTATAAAAATGCCGCCAATGGTAAGCATATAAAATAGTAAGGACGCAAATGTAGAATAGGTTAACAATTGGCCATATTTCCCGGAAACGCATAATATACATGCCCAGCCACACTGCAACCACAATGCTTTTGAGGGCACTTGTTTTTCATTTACTTCTCCTGCTTTTTTCAAAAACAAGCCATCCTTGGCCATTGCATAAAACAAACGCGCGCCGGAGAGTATCAAACCATTGTTACATCCAAATGTTGAAATCATAATTAAAGCTGCCATTAAGAATGCTGCAGAGTTGCCAAAGATAATTGATGCCGCGGCCGTTCCAATGCGATCGTCATCAGGAAACATAATTCCTTGTCCGATTGCATCTGTGGCCAAAGGGCTTCCCTTTATTGGTAGCAGGGCCATATAGGCCACGTTTGCTAAAATGTATATGACCGTAACGATGAGTGTTCCTAAAAATAAACTCTTGGGAATATTTTTAACAGGATCCTTGATTTCACCGGCAATAAATGTAACATTGTTCCAGGCATCACTTGAAAAAAGCGGATTGATAAGTGTTGCACCCATAGCACCTAACAATGCAAATCCTGAAAGTGCAACTGTATTAATTGTTCCGTCATCTGCTTTTGTCGTCCTGAACGCTTCCCACATATTGGAAAAATTTTGTGCCAACATGCCGCTTTTAAGACCAATTGCCAGCCCCAATACTATTAATGCAAACAAGGCAATTAATTTAGCTGAAGTAAAAACCAATTGAACATTTTTTCCATTTTTCACTCCGCGGCTATTGATAAATGTCAACAATACAATACTCAATATGGAGATCAATTGGGCATAGGTAAAATTAAAACTTCCTGTCCTATAAAAAATGGTATTCAACTCCGGAAAAAAAACAGCTGTGTATTTTGCAAACGCTACAGCAACTGCTGCAATCACACCTGTTTGAATAACAGTAAAAACAGCCCATCCATATAAAAAGGAAACCAGTTTTCCATAGGCCCGCTGAATGTAAACATATTGTCCGCCTGCTTTTGGCATCATGGAAGCCAGCTCACCATAACTTAATGCTGCTGTTATGGTAATAAATCCGGTAAGCAACCACAATAGAAGTATCCATGCCGGTGATCCTATGTCCCTCGCCATAGCACTCGTTACAATAAAAATTCCGGAACCAATCATGGAACCGGCTACAATACTTGTTGCATCAAGTAATCCGAGGCTACGTTTTAATGAATCAGACATATTAATTACATTTAATTAGACTGTATTTAAAATCAAAAGGGACGGAATGATCCGTCCCTTTTTAATATGATGTTCCTGTTTATTTATCAGGGTTATTTAATTTACTGTTCTTAATTCCGTAAGCAAAATAGATAATAACGCCTATTACCATCCAGGCACCTAAACGTAACCAATTGGGCCAACCCAAACCAAAGATCATTGCAGCACATACGATAATACCTAAAATAGGTACAAGAGGCACCAATGGCGTTTTAAATTGACGAGGTAGATCCGGACGTTTAACACGCATGATCCAAACACCTGCACATACCAAAATAAATGCAAACAAGGTTCCGATACTTGTCATATCCCCAACGATATCACCAGGAACAAATGCTGCGAACAAACCGACAAAACCTAAAAACAACAAATTTGATTTATAAGGTGTTCTGAAACGAGGGTGTAATTCGGAAAATATTTTTGGAACCAACCCATCACAACTCATAGAATAAAACACACGTGATTGCCCCATCAACATAACCAGAATCACGGATGAAAAACCTGCTAAAATTGCTACTGTTACTAATTTTGCAAGCCAGCCATAATTTTGCATATATGTATTGATTGCATAAGTAACAGATGCCTCTTTACCCTGATGTCTGAAATCATCAACAGAAGCAACTCCAGTAAGAACGTGGGCAAACAAAATATATAATACCGTACAAATTGCAAGTGAACCTAAAATTCCAATAGGCATATCACGTTTGGGATTCTTTGCTTCCTGTGCAGCTGTAGAAACAGCATCGAATCCGATAAATGCAAAGAATACAACACCGGCTGCTCCTAAAATTCCCATGATACCACCATAGTTGTGAGCTACTCCTTGTGTATCGACATATTCTGTTGCTGCTGGAATGTAGGTTGCGTGATTCACCGGATTTATGAATGACCAGCCAAAGCAAATAAACAGAATAACAACTGCAACTTTTGTAATTACAATTAAACCGTTTACAAATGCAGATTCTTTTGTTCCTTTAATTAATAGTAATGACAATAAGAAAATGATAAACAAAGCCGGGATATTCATAATACCGTGTGTAACAGCACCTGTTGCAGCATCGGTTAATTTTTCGAAAGGAGAGTGACACCACTGATAGGGTATATGTGTACCAAAATATTCGAGTAGTTTATTTAAATATTCGCTCCAGGCAATACCTACTGTGGCTGCACCTAGCGCATACTCTAACACAAGATCCCATCCAATGATCCAGGCAACAAGTTCTCCCATGGTTGCATAAGAATAGGTATAAGCACTTCCTGCAATAGGAATCATTGAAGCAAATTCTGCATAACACAAACCTGCAAATGCACAACCGATTGCTGCTATGATAAAACCTATTGTAACTGATGGACCTGCATTGTTTGCAGCAGCGGAAGCAGTTCTTACAAACAAACCGGCCCCAATAATTGCCCCAATACCCAATGCCACTAAGTTTCCTGCAGTCAATGTTCTTTTTAACCCTTTTTCGTCATCGTTAGCCTCTGCCATTAATTTATCAAGGGGCTTACGTATATTTAAATTTGCCATAATTCTATTTTAATTTTTTTTCAACGGCCCCAAATATAGACAAGTTTTAGTTATATACAAGGTCATAAATATTCCAATTATTAAGCGGCTAAATCGATGTTTAAGTGGTTTTCAACCAACCGTGCAATATGTAAGGGATTATAACTAACCAATTTTAACAATAAACTAAAATGGCCGCGAAAAGCGGCCATTTTAAATTTAATATTTAGTGTTAATCCTGTATTTTACACGTTTTTTCGACATTACCCACTGTTTCTGATTGCTCCTCGCATTTGTTCTTTGCTTTCTTCTTGGTTGCCTTAATTGAAGTTGTCACTTCTGTTCCTAAGGTAGTTGTACAAACACAATCATGATACTTTTTGCAAGAAGCAAATGAAAATGCAGCTAGCACCCCTGTCAACATAATTAATTTCTTCATTGTATTATTTTGCTTTATTGTTAGTAAATTGTTTATATTCTCGACTTCGCTGCGCCATCGCTAAAGTGACATGTGATCGAATTGACAAACTGGCATTCGATAACTATGGGCCTCCAAAGATAAAACTTTTTAGATAATTCCATAAAGAGATTTACCTTTCCCGCCTAATGCATCCACTCTTTTTTCGATAGAAGGATCCTTCACCAATTCCGGAGCATGATGCGGTTTTATACGGGCATCGATAATTAATGAACCCATACAACCCCAATGTTTATTTTCTGTAAAACTTTGGATACCGTGTACATCATGCGAAGGGTTGCTACGCGTAAATGTTATCCATAAAAAATTATTGAGTGTTTGCGATACAAAATCGCTGTCGTCACAAATGATCAGCAAGGGGTATTTTGAATAATCGATCGTCCAGGCATTTAATTTTTCAAGTTCGGTGGTTGCCTGTTGCTGGCTTACAAAGGGATTTGTTTTTATTGCAAGTACACCAGGCATCACCATTTTTGGATTGTAAAACCCGTCCGGAAGATTTACATCTGGTAACGCTGTTCCCAATTCTTTTGATTTAGCCCCTGCTGCAGCAATCACCAATTTACTACCACTATTTAAATCGCTTCCACTGTAATCAAGTGTATCGATGGTTGTTTGTGTATAAAAATGCAGATCCCTTTTCCAATCTGCACGTTCCAATACATGCTTAAAATAATTTTGAACTTGATGTGTGGTGAGTATTTTATCATCCTCGCCAGCAATAATGAATAAATATTTGGCAAGACTCAATTGCCCTGTTCCTAAAATGCGATTGGCAATGGTTAATATTTCCTGTGGTTTTCTTTCTTTATAATATGGTGTATAGCGTTCGCTCCCGATAGCCAATAATAAAGGATGTACCCCGGAAGCATCTACCGCATGCACATCTTTTAATCCTGGAATTTCTTTAGGAATCGCGTTTCCTGTTAATTCATGAATCAGTGCGCCAAAGCTGGTGTCTTCCTGTGGTGGACGACCAACTACTGTGAATGGCCAAATGGCCCCTTTGCGATGATACACTTGTTGAACACGCATCAACGGAAAGTTATGCTTCAAGCTATAATAGCCCAAATGATCTCCAAAAGGACCTTCGGGTTTATTTTCTCCCGGATGCACTTCACCGGTAATCACAAAATCTGCATCCGCAGCTAAACAAAACCCATCTTTGTAGGTATAGCGAATTCTTTTATTCCCTAACACCCCTGCAAAGCTAAGTTCACTCATGCCCTCCGGTAAAGGCATTACGGCACCCAATGTTAAAGCCGGTGGTCCCCCGACGAATATGCTCACTTTAAGCGGTTGATTTTTTTCGTTGGATTTGGTTTGGTGTACACCAATACCCCGGTGAAGTTGATAATGCAAACCAATTTCTTTGTTGATTGCGTAATCGTTTCCACTCAACTGTATCCTGTACATTCCCAAATTGGAATTCATCACACCCGGATGATCAATATCTTCGGTATAAACGGCAGGTAACGTAACAAAGGCACCACCATCATTTGGCCAACATTTTACCTGAGGCAGCTGGTCAATGGTTGTTTGGGAATGCAAAACCGAATTCGAAAAATTAATTTTTTTGGGTAATGCTTTTAATGCTGCTAAAGACGTTCCAGCATACCTGAATGGCTGTTTGATCGCCTTTATAGGATTATTTCTGATTTCAATCAATGTCTTAATTGTATCGATTGTATCTCTAAAAATAAATTTACTACGTTCAACCGATCCATACAGATTGGATACTGCTTTAAACTTACATCCTTTTATATTTTCAAATAAAATTGCAGGTCCGTTATGTTCAAACACACGTAAATGTATTGCTGCCATTTCCAAATTCGCGTCCACCTCTTCTTTGATGCGAATCAGGTGTCCATGTTTTTCTAAATCTTCAATACATGCTTGTGTACTCGTATATCCCATACTTCTTTAAAATTACCTTAAAAGGTTTTTACATTTTTTCATTAAACATTTCCTGTATGGCACCTAAGTAATAATGGCTCCAACCTTCTTCAATATTTTTCAATGATTTTTCAGGAACATCTTCGTGTATCAGTTCTACGCTTGTTCCCACCGGTGTCACATTTAATGTAAACGTTACTTTGGTTGGTATCTCCCATTGATCATAGCACCATTCCTGTACGAGTTTTTTATTTTTAATAACTTCCAGATTTGTTCCGAACATTTGTCCTCCCCATAATGAAAATTTGGCTCCTACCTCTGCCGACATTTTCACTTCATCTCCACTCCAATCCTGAATAATTTCCTCATTCACAAGTGCTTCAAATACCTGCTCCGGTGAAGCGGCCATTTCATATGTTTGCTTGATTGTTGGCATATCTCAGATTGTTTAAGTAATTATTTCTTTCTTTTGGAAATTTACTTATTATTTCATGAAGATGCTAAGGATGTTAGTAAGTTTAATAAGAAATGTGAATTTCAAAATTAGTAACATGCGCGCGATTGGTGTCAGTTCGCATACTTTACCATGTATTTAAATTTTCCACTTTAAAGAATGATCTTGCATACTCATCCGTTACATTCATTTTATACATCAAATCATTGTATTTGTTCTGCTCTGGTAAATAATAGATTTCATATTTTTTTTCCAAATACTCTTTTATTTTCTTCTCTGAAATATACGGCTCATAAATAACCATTTTATTATTTGTCTCACCGATTGTCGTCACTAAAATTTCATTGAACCACCATCCCGCAATGATCACTGTTTTTGTGGAAACAGCATTTGCTTTTTGTATCACTTGTTCCGTAAACTTAATCTTTTGTTTTCGTTTGGAGTAATCGGAAAAAACAGGTCCGGAAAAAGGATCAAGAAACAATTCCTGGTTTGAAATTTTGAAAACGAGTGCATATTTGGAATGTGTTGATCCACGAAACGTATCTGTCAGATTTATGCTGAATAAAAAGGATGAAATCACTAAACTTACGCAGAGGAGTGTGAAGTTTCTTTTGTTCAGATAATATCCAAATAACAAAATAATGAATGGGAGTAACGGAATCATATACCCCGACTTTTGAGGCAACCGGAAATAAGAAATGATGTAAAGTAGAATAATTACAAAACTTGCAAGAATTATTTTCACACTCAGTTGATTTTGAAAACCTTCTCCGATTTGTTGTTTTTTTCTGTTGATGATCGCATTCATTGCAAAAAAACAAATGCTTAAAAAGCCGATTAATCCAAATACACCGATGGTCATTTTATACACCACCTTTGCAAATGGAGGATAAGGAAACTGATCGTAGTACATAAAAAAGGAGAAACCGAATATTTGTATGACTGGAACAAATAAAAAGATGGCAACAATGGACATAGGAATGGCTATTTTCAAAAAACGAAGCCCATTCTCTTTCCAATCCGATTGCCAGCAAACAATCATAAATGGGATCAGCATCACGCCACTGGTGATCCTACAACCGATGGCAAGGCCAATAAAAATCCCACAAACTATAAATTTATTTTTCAGAAGACAATAAAGAGCGATCAATATCAGGGCTTGTGTCCAAACAAAATCAATGGTATAGGTGCTGCTAATAAAATAAACGGGGATAAATGCCAATGCGACTGCAGCGAGCAGATATTGTTTAAATTGTAAATGCTTTAAAATAAGTGCAAAAAACAACGCACCGATCGCACTAAACAACGCACACAAACCATTAAATACATAACAACCGCTTCCCCACAATGCTGAATAAATAATTTCCTGAAAAGGATGGCCGGGTAATCTGGAAGGTTCATACACACCCAATATTTTTGAATGAAAGGCTGCTAATGCAATGCCCCATGAATCTTCCTCTACACCATAACCTGCATCTAAAAATGGGAGTCTGGAAATAAAAACAATTAAAAACAGGAATATAAATGGAAGATATTTTTTTTGAGGAAAATCAAGCATTCATTAATATTTATTGTTTAGGCGTGAGTTAAATAATATTCTCATATTGAACTTAAAATTTAGTAGTCCACGCCCCACGCTACCTGCAAATGGCTAGTTTAGCACTTCAATATACTTACTCTAATAAACGTTGACGAACAACCTCATACAATATCACTCCAGTTGCTACCGAAACATTTAATGAACTAATTTGTCCACGCAATGGAATTTTCGCCTGAGCATCTACTTCTTTCAAATATTCTGGTGATACCCCATTCTCTTCTGAACCCATAATAATTGCAACTGGTAACGTATAATCCTGTTGATAATACATCTCCTTTGTTTTCTCTGTACATGCAACCACCTGCAAACCACTTTCTCTTAGAAAATGTATTGTTTCCTTTAAATTATTCTCTCGGCAAACCGGAATCGTATGTAGTGCCCCTGTAGATGTTTTCATAGCATCCGCATTAATCTGTGCCCCTCCTTTTGAAGGAATGATAATGGCATCTACCCCCGAGCATTCGGCAGTACGTGCAATTGCACCAAAGTTACGTACATCGGTTATTCTGTCAAGTATTAATATCAATGGGGTTTTACCGGCTTCGAAAACCAGTGGTAATACATCCTGAATTTTTTGGTAAACAACTGAAGAAATATACCCAACAACTCCCTGATGATTTTTTGTAGTCAGTCGATTTAGTTTTTCGACAGGTACATATTGAAAAGGAACATTGTTCTTTTTTAAAAGACTCATCAGCTCGGTTGCTAACTCATTTTTTAATCCGGTTTGAACAAATAAACGGTCCACTTCTTTACCGGCACGCAGAGCTTCAATTACAGGTCTCAAACCAAATATTAAACTATCATTTGCTTTTTGTTGCTCCTTTGTTTGCATCGTAATTTTTCTCGACTTCGCTCGAACCGATAGTTATCGGTGACAAAGTATGTTTTAAGTTTTATTAATTATTCTGAAGGTAGATTCTTCCTTGTCTCCATGCATCCACAGAAGCAAACCATAATGGTTTAAAGGTCGGGGACCTTTCCAATTCATAATCATTATCTGTAAATGGATTTGTAACTTTTGAAAACAAGTAGCTTACGGAGTTCACACTATTTTCTTCTCCATAAACCCAGTTCTCACGGGTTCCATCTCTATAAATTACATTGGGAGGTCCTTGAATTAAAAAAATCATTCCTCTATCCGTTTTCCAACCTTCCACATAGGATGTAAAATGTATGTTCGCATCCTGAACCCTGTTGTAAAATTTACGGATCAAATCTTTGGAACGTTCCATATTTCCAGCTGTGCAGCTTAACCAAAATTTATCTGCAGCAGCTTTTCTATCACCATTCGACAACTCTTCAAATTCATTCTTAGAGGTAATGAAACGTAAGGGTGGTGTTAACTCATCAATCTTTTTTACATTCGGAAATGTTTCTGAGAAATTAAACAAAGTAAGACCATCTCTCTGAGTCGTATCCAGCTGAAAATGATAAAACCCTTTTTTTGTTGCAGCAAAATCAACGACACCGTTTTTCAACTGCACTTCAAATGTACTGTCTGGCTGATATTCGAACGGTTTAACTTCTGTTTCCGAGAATGGGGGCAAAGCCAATGCAAAATTTCTGTTGTAATAACGTACAAATAATTTTACTGAAATTTTGTCTTTGTAAATAATCGATACTTGTTCATTTGACTTAATTATATTATTAAACATGAGCATTTTTGACGATGATTGAACCATAAAATTTTGCCTGTTAATATCATTGTCTTTTTGCACAAATAAGACTTTTGTAAATTGTGTGTTCCTGTTTAAATCTGAAATTGTAGCTCTTAAAAAATAATTTTTTAAAGTACGGACACGCATTTTTATTTTTCCAATAAGGAACTTATCCGCTCCATCATTGTTTTGATCAACCAGGCGAACAGATGAACTATCGCTAAATTCCTTTGCATCATAATTAGATGTTAATCGGAATGAGATAAGGAGGTTGGAACTAAAGTTAATGCCATCCGGACGGGTATATAATAATTCTTTACTTCGTATTTTAAAGTTCAACTCTGAAATAGTATCATTAATATGATGCACAATAAATTCAGGGTTGATGGTGTTTGCTTCCCGTTTGTATGTTTTGGATTCCGGCTTGTATCCGGTATTGCGCGGAGTACTGCAGGCAACAACAATAAATAGCAATAATAGCAGGCTCTTTGTTTTCATTTTAATTCGTCTCTTCTGTTATGGATGTGGTTTCATCATTTATAGATGTGGTTTCATCATTTTGTAAAAACCTTGCGGGGATCGATTTATCCTTATTTGTCTTGGCTCCCAGTTGTTGAATAAGCTGAACTCTTCTAACAATATTACCTTTCCCTGTGCTTAATTTATTAACTGCATCAAGATATGTTTTTGAGGATAATTCAATCGCTTTTTCAATTTTTTGCATATCCTCCAGAAACCCAACAAATTTATCATACAGCTCTCCACCCACTCGTGCTATTTCCATTACATTCTTTGTTTGACGCTCCTGTTTCCAAAGTGAAGCAATCGTACGCAATGTGGCTAACAATGTCGAAGGGCTCACAATGACAATCTTTTTATCCCAGGCAAAACTAAACAATTCCTGATCAGCCTGCACCGCCACACTAAATGAAGATTCAATTGGAATAAAAAGCAGTACAAAATCAGGCGTATTGAAATCTGTTGATGAGTGATAATCTTTTTCGCTTAGTGCCTTAACATGACTTCTGACCGATAACAGATGCTCTTTTACATAACGTTCGCGGTCCTCATCTGTTAAAGCATTTACACATGCCTCGTAAGCAACGAGAGAGACTTTAGCATCAACAATAATATGCTTATTATCCGGAAGCAAAATAACGGCATCCGGTTGAATACGCTTTCCTTCCGAATTGGAAGATGAAAACTGAGTACGATACTCCTGCTCTTTAATTAATCCGGAGCGCTCCAACACTTTTTCCAAAATAACTTCTCCCCAGTTACCCTGCTTTTTATTATCTCCTTTTAATGCCTTTGCTAAATTATTTGCTTCTTCACTTATCTTTTGATTTAGGAAAATCAGGTTTTTAATTTCTGTTTTCAGTTCAATGCGTTCATTTGATTCTGATTTGTATACCTTCTCTACCTTTTCTTCAAACGCTTTTATATTTTCCTTTAACGGATTTAAAACAATATCCAGATTCTCCCGATTCTGCTTTGTAAATTTTTCAGATTTATCTTCTAAAATTTTATTAGCAATGTTCTCAAACTCTGTAGAGTATTTTTTGTGAATGTTTTCCAGCTCCCCTTTTAATGTTGCATATTTTTCTTCCTGCGCTTGCTTTAGCGTTGCATAATTTTCTTCTTGAGCTTTATTCAGCGTTGCATTCTTTTCTTCTTGCCCTTTAAAGGCTTCAAGGGATTTTGCAATCCTTATGTTTGCATCATTCAATTCCACTCTCAATCCGGTAATCTCCGCATTGAGTTTTTCCCGTTCATTCTTCAACTCTTCGTTTGCTTGCTCACGCAACATTTTTAATTCCGTTGCAGCTCTTTCTTTTGCATCCCTGTACTCTCCATTCAACCGTTGGTTTTCTGAAATAGAATGATCAAGCTGCGTTTTCAAAACAGCTTTTGCCATTTCCAGATCCTGGATTTTTGAATCAAAGGCAGATGTATCGACTTTTGCATTTTGTTTTCCTTTCAAAAACAAAAATGCAATAACTCCTCCCAACAATAATCCAGTTATAAGTTCTAAAATCGCCATTCCTACTTCAATTAAAATAAAGGCTAATTTACACATTAATTTGGTTCATTTTGCGCAGTATTTATGGAGTTACTAACCAGAAACCAATGCCGATCACTAAAAATAATTAACGATCCCAAAATGTATTTTACCGCTTCGCAGTTGAATGGGGTTATTGAACTGGCTACCCAGTGCGTAACTTATTGAAAAAATCCCTGCTTTTGTTTGAAAGCTAATGCCTGCACCAAACCCGTAGGGGGTGTCGTGTATGTAATTTTTTACGCTATTGTTTTCATACCAGGCACCATCTCCAAACAAATACATGTATGAATTTTGCTCAAGAATGTAGCGATACTCCAGCTTAATAATTGAAAATGCTGACGCAAAAATAGATTCTTCATCAAATCCCCTTAGACTTTTTAATCCACCAATACGAAAAAGTTCGTTTTGAAAGGTTGTTTCTCCCTGCAAAAAGGCTCCCTGCGCACCAAGTTTGATCGTCATTCGTGAAAATACAGGAAAGAATATGCCTGCATCTATATCTCCTGAATATATCGCGGAGTTTAGTTTAATACCGTCATATGCGTCCGGATTTAGTTTTGCATTTTTCTTAATTGCTTTTGTTCCGGCACTGGCATTTACTATCGTATAAAATCCCTTTCTCGGATTTAATCTATAATCCAATCGTTCATATTTTACACCAATACCGTATTGATTTGTCTGATAATCAATGTAAGGAGGAAGTGTGGTTGAAAACTCAAGGCCCTTTGTGGAGAGCAGGTTGGAAATTTTATTGTTGTAAAATATCTTAAAATAATTTCCTCCGATCAATAAATACTGCAAGCCGATATTTTGAGTTACTTCGAGGAAGGTTGTATCTTTCTTATAAAGCTTAAAATTATAATCAACTCCCAACGGGCTTTTCAATAAAAATGGGTACACCAACCGCATTTTCAAATCCTGTGTTTGTGTTTGTAGTCTTCTCCAGTTCAAATCGATTATTTCCCCTCTTCCCAAACCGTTTTGAAGATTTAAGTGAACATCTCCTGTAAACAATATTTTGCCGGTTACATCATCCGGCAGCATTCCTATAATTCCGTCAAACTGGTTCGCACGCTTTTTTTCAAGGTATAAAAAAAGTTTCGTTTGCCTGTCAGTAAAAATAACATTGGCAGGACTTGTAGCTTTTAAAAAAGGTAACTCTGCAATACGTGTGTTCACCTTCTTTAACTGGGACTCATTATAAAGGTTACCCGGTTTTATTCCCAAATAATTATAGATATACACGCTGGCAATTTTAGCATTGCCTTTAATCACAACACTATCTATTTTGCACAAATTGTTTTTGGTTAGATTAATTACAGCATTCAGCTCTGCATTTTGTATTTCTATGCTATCCAATTTTACAGACGCAAATGGATAACCATTATTTTCGAAATATCGAATAAGTAGTTCCTGTGCCCTTTTTACATCCTTAAAATACACCGGTTTATTTCTATACAATTTTTCACGAAAACCTATCTGGCTCAACACACCTTCATCAACATTGCCCTTACGTAAACTTGCCCATTTGTATTGTTTGCCAAAATTCAAATACGCCGTTAAGCTTGTCGAGTCTTCTTTCAAACTATCATATTCGGCAGTTAGATAGGCATTATCAAAAGCAACAAATAACAGGCGTTGCAGTTCTTTGGCTCTTGTTTCTTTTGAAATAAAATTTTTCCTGTAATCTATTTTACTGATTAAATCTTCATCTTTTACAGACATTAAACGCAATGTATAATCACCTCGATTGCTGAAAAATGCTGCCGGGGCAGCAAGCGCTCGAACGGTATCAGATTGAATACTATCAGCAGGCGCATGTTGCTTTAAACTATCCGTTGATGGTCTTTGTTTTAAACTATCTGAGGAGGGCTTTTCTTGAGAAAACGTAAAAACGGGAATGAAGAAAAAGAGAAGAAGAAGTACCTCTTTTGTACAAAAGGTACTTGAATTGAACCTGCGAAAATGAAAGGGTAAACGCATCTTGTAAAGATAAGCAAATCTAAAAACGTAGAAGAGCTTATTTTATTGGTACAAGAAACTACCTGATCTCCGCCCCTGTTTTTTCCTGATACGTCTTGATCAGTTTTTCCATTATTTTCTCTATTTGCTTATCGGTAAGCGTTGCATTTTCATCTTGCAATATAAAACTCAAGGCATACGATTTTTTACCTTCAGGTAATTTATCGCCTTCATACACATCAAACAAATTCACGCGCTTCAACACATTTTTTTCAGATTGATATGCCAATGCTTCCAATTGTTCAAACTGAATTGCTTTATCAATCAATAATGCCAGGTCACGTTTTACTTCCGGAAATTTCGGTACCTCCGAATACATAATTGCTTTGTTGGCTGTAATTGCTTCCACAACAATGTCCCAATTAAAATCAGCATAAAACACTTCCTGCTTAATATCAAGCAACTTTAAGATAGATTTGGAAACACTTCCAAATTCTGCTATTTTTTTCTTGTTCCAATTAAAGATTAATGCTTGTGAAAAAACATCGCCGGTATATTCTTTTCCAGATACTTTAATATTCAGGCGTTCCAAAACACTCTCCACAACACCTTTCAAGGTATAATAACTTACAGCATCGTTTTTACTGTTCCAGCTCTCCGCTTCTTTCCTTCCTGTTAAAAATATGGCCAGGTGCTTTGTTTCTATGTATTTGGACCTATGCTCATTTTTTAATCCCAGGTATGTTTTACCAAATTCGTACAAACGCAAATCTGCTTTTTTACGATTTTGGTTGTAGACAATGGTTTCCAAACCACTAAATAATAGTGTTTGGCGCATCGCATTCAAATCCGTACTCAAAGGATTCATCATCAATACTTGTTGCTCCGTATTCAATGATTCCAGTTTTTCAGCGTATTCCGCTTTGGTTAACGACAATCCCATGATCTCACTAAACCCATTATTGCTAAGCAAATCGGAAATTGCATTTTGGATTTTTTCCTTATCTGGTTTCTCTTGAAAAGTTAATGATGAATTAAGTGACACCGGTATTTCTATGTTATTGTAACCATAAATACGAAGTATCTCCTCAACAACATCCTGCTCTCGCTGCACATCCACTTTAAATGGTGGAACAGAAAGTAACAGTGCATCATTTCCTTCCTGTTCAATTTCAATTCCAAGCGCTTGAATAATGTTTTTAACAATATCATTATCAATACGCTTCCCAACCAACTCTGCACATTTGCTAAATGAAAATGCTATTTTAAAATTTTCAATTTTCTTTGGATAGATATCAATTACATCGGATGAAATTTCTCCTCCGGCAATTTGTTTGATCAATAAAGCTGCACGCTTCAAAGCATACACGGTAATATTCGGATCTGCGCCACGCTCATAACGGAAAGAGGCATCTGTTTTCAATCCATGTCTTTTGGATGATTTCCGAACCGATGTAGAATTAAAATAAGCACTTTCTAAAAATACGGTTGTTGTTTGCTCGGTTACTCCTGAATTAATACCACCAAATACACCGGCAATACACATTGGCTTCCCATCCCCATCACAAATCATCAAATCTTCTGCGGATAAGGATCTTTCAACTCCATCCAATGAAATGAATTTTGTTCCTTCTTTTAGTTTTTTTACAATTACTTTCTCTCCTGCTATTTTAGACGCATCAAAGGCGTGCATCGGTTGTCCTAATTCATGCAAAACAAAATTAGTAATATCAACAATGTTATTTATCGAACGAACACCGATAGACTTTAACCTGTTTTTCAACCAATCCGGGGATTCTCCAACCTTCACATTTCTGATGGTTAGCCCTGAATAACGTGGACAAGCCTCTGCATCTTCTACCGTTACTGAAATTGCCGATTGATTATTATCAATTTGAAACAAATCAACAGTGGGTAATCTTAAGGAGATGATTGCTCCATCCTCCTTTTTTGTTTTGCAATTGAGTGTTGCAACCAAATCTCTTGCAACACCTACATGTGATGCAGCATCAGCACGATTTGGTGTTAAACCAATTTCAAATACATCATCCGCATCTAACTTAAAATAAGACGCTGCCGGCATTCCAACAACTGCATCCTCATCCAATACCATAATGCCATCATGAGAAGTACCTAAACCAATTTCATCCTCTGCACAAATCATCCCTTCCGATAATTGTCCCCGAATTTTTGATTTTTTAATTTCGAATGGTTCACCTGTAATGGGATAAAGCATGGCCCCAATTGTTGCGATAACTACCTTTTGCCCGGCTTCTACATTTGCGGCTCCACATACAATATGCAGCAACTCTCCTGTACCGATATCAACAGTTGTCAAATTCAAACGATCAGCATCCGGATGTTTTTCTTTGGTTTTTACCTGCCCCACTACCATTCCTTTCAAACCTCCTTTAACAGTTTCAAATGGCTCTATCGCCTCTATCTCCAGACCACAGTCTGTTAGTAATTCGCCAACACGTTCAGCAGCCAAATCCGTTTGTACGTATTCCTTTAACCAATTATATGCTATTTTCATTTGTTCTTAGTTGCAAGTAAAACCTTTTGTATTCGTTAGCCTAAAGTTTAACGGTTGCAAAAATAAGAAATTAATTAACGCATCTCATTGAAAAACAAACCTTCTATATAACCTATTATTATGTACTTTTGACGAGATTTTAACCTACAAAACATTAAACTGTTTAAAAATTGACTCCTACAGAATTATTAATTGAATCGTATAACGAAAAGATCGAATTTTTTAATCAGGAAATTCAAATTCAGAAAAAACGTTTAAACCGTATTTTTCTCATACGTATTGTGTCCTTCATTCTTTGCTTTTCTTTGTTTTTCATATTCGCACAATACTCCTTACTATATGCTTTTTTGCTGGCACCTGCTATTGTTATTCTTTTCCTTTTTCTGGTAAAAGTAGAAATACGAACGCAGCGAAAAATTGAATATTTTAACAACAGAATACAAATCAACAAAAACGAAATTAATCAGTTAAACAGCAAATATGATTTGTTTGATCAGGGAAAGGAGTTTATCAATAAAGAGCATCCCTATGTCAGCGATCTCGATATTTTTGGAAACCGTTCTATTTTTCAACTTCTCAACAGATCATGCACATACGGTGGTCGTGCATTGCTCTCCCGTTGGCTTAGTTCACCTTTTTACGACAAAGCTGAAATTTATGCCAGACAGGAAGCCGTCAAAAATTTAAGTGATAAACTGGAATTCAATCAACAATTTATTGCAACAGGAATTTCTGATAAAGAAAATAGTCAGGATAAAGACATAATTAAAGAATGGTTAAGTGAACCTGCCTATTTTTCCAGTTTCTATTTTAAACTTATTTCTGTCGTTCTTCCCATTGTAACAGTGTTTTCTTTTATTCTTGTAATGATGAATAAAATAGAAATGACTGTTTTCAATTTTCTATTTCTATTGCAATTAGGCCTTGTAGCACGTGAGTTAAAAAAAACAAATAAAATACACAACCAGTTAAGTCGCCGGCTAAATACGGTAGAAAAATATGCTTCCCTGATCCAGTTAATTGAAAGCGAAAATTTTGATTCAAAAAAATTAAACGAGTTAAAAGAACAATTACGCAATAGCGGAATTAATGCAAGTGCTAGTATCACGCAGCTGAAAAAATTAGTGGATTTAATGGATGCTCGCTTAAATATTATTGTTGCTTTATTACTGAATGGGACCTTTTTATACGACATTAATTTGATGCGGAGAATTGAAAGGTGGAGAATTCAGCATAAGGATGATTTTTTAAACTGGATCGCAACCATCGCTGAGTTTGATGCATTTGTGAGTCTTGGAATGCACGCACACAACCATCCGGATTATTGTTTTCCTGTTGTTGAATCCGATAATTTTATACTGGAAGCCGAACAAATGGGGCACCCATTAATTCTTAGCAGCAAACTCGTTAAAAACAATTACACTCAAAAAGGATTTTCTAAAGTTGATTTATTAACGGGTGCAAATATGGCCGGTAAAAGCACATTTCTCAGAACAATTGGAGTTAATTTAACACTAGCCATGATGGGACTACCCGTATGTGCAGACAAATTCAAATTTACACCGATCCTGCTTTTCACCAGCTTACGAACCAATGACTCGCTTCAGGAGAATGAATCTTTCTTTTATGCAG
>DAORKB010000041.1:0-19079 GCA_035439365.1 Bacteroidia bacterium | reverse complement strand
AATTTTAAGTTGGAGTGCTCCTGAAATGTCAAAGGTTTTTAAAACCTTTGACATTTTTATTTAACCATTGCATCTAATACTCTATAGAGCTTATCATCTGTTATTAAACAGCCACTTTGTAATAACTCAAATACCTCCAATCCTCTTTCTTTGTTATAAGGTCGCTCCGTTTTAATTACAGTTACTGCATTTGCGTGACTTTCGCTCCATTGTGAAGATATATCCGAAGCTGTTAAATCGAGCTGGCTTTGTTCATTTACTCTTAAACCAATCAATATAATTTTGTCATCAACACAGTTAAAAATATTTAATGTAGTGATATCACGATACTCTAAAAATTTAATCTTACTCAATACTTTTTCATACACCATATCACTGAACACTTCAATTAATTCTTCCGCTTTTACCAACTCATTTTTTTTCATCTTATCCCAATCAGGTCCGGTGATTTGTGCTGCCGCCAAAAAATTAATAAATTCAGGTTCCAGTTCCTTCAGTTCTTCGGTTGATAAACGTTTGTATTTCATGCATATACTTATTTACTGTGTGGCCTTAGAATATCCGCCTCCATGAAGCGACGGTGGAAATTTTGATTATTGGGCAAAAATACTGTAATTCGTGATATGATCATTAAAACGTTTAATTTATGAATATCTCTCATACCGTTACAGAACGCTTTTTACGTTACGTTAAAATTGATACGCAAAGTGATCCTGAATCACTCACTGTTCCATCCACATCAAAACAAAAAGACCTTGGAAATTTACTGGTGAAGGAACTGCTTGAAATGGGTATCAAAGATGCACATTTAGATGAGTTTGGTTATGTATATGCCACCATTCCAAGCAACTCTCAAAAACTTGTTCCGGTAATTTGCTTTTGTTCACACATGGATACTTCCCCCGATTGTTCAGGAAAAGGTGTAAATCCACAAATACAAAAAAAATACGATGGAAAGGATATCGTGTTGTTGAACGACCCAACACAAATTATAAAAATATCGGAACACCCTGCATTAAAAAAACAAATCGGAAATGATATTATTACAACCGATGGAACGACGTTGCTTGGCGCAGATAATAAAGCAGGAGTTGCAGAAATAATGGATGCGGCGCATCACTTAATGAAGCACCCGGAAATTAAACATGGTACCATTAAAATTTTGTTTACACCTGACGAAGAAATTGGACGAGGCGCAGATAAAGTGAACATTAAAAAATTAGGTGCCGATTATGGATATACCATCGATGGTGAAGAGTTGGGTCACCTTGAAAATGAAACGTTCTCTGCAGATGGTGTAAGTATTATAATTAAAGGTGTAAGTACCCACCCTGGATTTGCAAAAAACAAAATGGAAAATGCAATTAAAATTGCAAGTGAAATTATTGCCGCATTGCCCAAAGATAAAATGAGTCCTGAATCGACAGAAAACAGAGAACCTTTTGTACATCCATTGGGTATTTCAGGAGGAATTGAAGAAGTGAAGGTTCAGTTTTTAATCCGTGCTTTTGATGAAAAAACATTAGAAGCTCAAGAAGATTTTCTAAAAAACCTAACACGATCTATCGTAAATAAATACAGGCATTCATCTTTTGAATTTATTGTGAAAGAGCAATATCGCAATATGAAAAAAGTATTGGATGAAAATCCAGCCATTGTTGATAATGCTTTGGAAGCAATAAAACGTGCAGGAGTAGAACCTGTATTGTCAAGCATTAGAGGAGGCACAGATGGTTCACGTTTATCCTATATGGGTCTACCTTGTCCGAATATTTTTGCAGGAGAACATGCATTTCATTCTAAACACGAATGGGTATCTGTTCAGGACATGGAAAAAGCAGTTGCTACAATAGTTCACCTAGCGATGATTTGGGAGGAGAAAGCGAAGAAGTAGTTCTCGACTTCGCTCGAAGTGACACAGCACACACGTCATCACTTTATAATTCGATAATATAAAAGAAAAAGGTCCTGCGCATTCGCACAAGACCTTTTCTTTTTATCAATAAATTCTTATTTATTAACTGTCGTAGCCAATTCAGCACCAGCTTTAAATTTTGCTACTTTTTTAGCAGCAATTTTAATTGCCTTACCAGTTTGAGGATTACGTCCGTTTCTTGCAGCTCTTTTAGAAACTGAGAAAGAACCAAAACCAACTAACGCAACTCTGTCACCTTTTTTAAGCGCTTTTGTCGTTGCATTTACAAACGCATCTAATGCTTTTTGTGAATCTACTTTAGACAATTGTGTTTCTGATGCAATAGCATCAACTAGTTCTGCTTTGTTCATTTGATGTTGTTTTAAGTGTTTAACATTAAAATTGATTAAAACGAATGTATACAAGAACTCCACATGTAGCAAATTTTTATGCAGAAAAAATGATTTTTTTGAAAAAAAAAGCCGGTTTTGTTAATAAATAGGGGTAAAACCACCTTCGGGAGGCTGGTGAAACGGGGTAAAAGCAGGCATATTGACTCCCAAAATCACCCTTTATCATTAAAGGTAGGCATTGTAAACGTTTCAAAAAAGCCCTTTTTTGACTACTTTTGTACTACAGTTTTGCCCGATGGATAATTTTAGAGAAGCTTTATTGATCATGATCTCCACTCCTATTTATATAATAGTGATTGGTGCCGAATTATTGTTCAGCTATATTCATGAAAAAAAATACTACAGTACAAAAGGTATATTTGCCAATGTTTATCTATCTGCTTTGAATTTTTCGCTGGACATAATTGTTCGCGGCGTTTGCTTATTTGTACTCAATTACTTTTATCAATTTAAATTTATTGAAATACAAAACCCTATCGTTTATTGGAGTGTATTATTGATTGCACAAGACTTTATGTTTTACTGGCTGCATCGTGTAGATCATTATTGCAGATTGTTTTGGGCTGTTCATGTAACACATCATTCTTCAGAAGAATTTAATTTAACCGTTGGATTCCGCTCTTCTGTTTTTCAACCGCTGTATCGTTTTATTTATTTTATTCCACTTTCGCTGATTGGTTTCAAAGGAATTGATATCATGTTTATTTATGCTGCAACACAAATTTATGGTATCCTTATTCATACCAAAACTGTAGGAAAATTAGGATTTTTAGAATGGTTCATGTCTACACCTTCTCATCATCGTGTACATCATGCATCTAATATCAAATACCTGGATAAAAATATGGGAATGGTATTTATTATTTGGGACAGGCTGTTTGGAACATTTGAAGAAGAGGATAAGGATGAACAAGTTATTTATGGCCTTACTGAAAATATAAAAACATACCATCCTTTAAAAATGGTTTTTCATGAATGGATTAATATTGGAAAAGACCTTCGTAAACCGTCATCTCTTTACTCGAAATTTATGTATGTTTTTGGCCCTCCGGGTTGGAGCCACGATGGTAGTAAAAAAACGGCCCGTCAATTAAGAGCGCAACTAAAGCAGGAACAAAACAATAATATAAAAAGATAAATTATTAAATCCATTATCATTTCGCATTCTTTAAGACCGAATAAACTAATTCGTACAGTTTAAAATTCTTTTACTTGTTGCGATTGTGTTACCTAGTTTTTCTGCTGTAATATAATCTTCGCATGCTTTATTTTTTATTCCAATTTGCATATAAGCATCTGCCCGCGCTAACAGTGCTTTAACATAAGTCGGATCAATGACAATTGCTTTTGAAAAATCATTAATCGCATCTTGAATATTATTTAAATTATCTTTTAGAACACCTCGGTTGTAATATGCAAGAGCATATGTCGAATCAATATCAATTGCAAGTGAATAATCTTTTAGGGCTGCTTCATTATCATTTTTTAATGCTTTCACCAGCCCTCGTGATACAATAGCTTCTATAAACTGCGGCTTTAACTGGAGTGTTTTATCATAATCCCCAATTGCTTCATCATACTTTAGCAACTTACGTTTTAGCTTACCTCTTAAATAATACAAATTAAATGAATCCGGTAGTACGGCTATCGCCTTTGAATAAAAATCAATTGCAGCATTATAATCTCCTTCATTTTCTTTTGTATTCGCCAATACCTGATAATCAATACCTTTAAAATAAGGCTCTTCCAGGTAAGCAGTACAGTTTCTCACCTTCAGAAAGCGATAAGCTGATTTTGAACCTCTTTTCAACGCCTCAAATGCATCTTTACAAGCTCCTGCATCATCGTGAAGTGTATCTTTTATCAAGGCTCTGTAGTAATAGTTAGACCCAGAATCTGGTTGCATTTTAATACATTGAGAAATATCATTCAATGCACCTTGAAAGTTTTGAGCCTCAAAATTCATTGCAGCTCTTTTTTTCAGCAGCATCGCACTGTTTGGTTTTATCATGATGGCTTTACTCAAATCTGAAAGAGCACCAATGTAATCTTTGCGCAAGCTATGTGCAATTGCGGATTGTTCATATGCTTCAATATAAGAAGGATTTATTTCGATGGCTTTGTTATAATCTTTTATTGCATTAATGTAATCCAATAACAGATCGAATGCATTTGCTCTTAATACATATGCTTCAAAATGATCCTTTTTTAAACGGATAGCATTTGTGCAATCGTCGATCACCGCTTTATAATCGTGTAAGTCATAATATGGCCTGGCACGATAGTAATACAAGTCGGGTGATGTTTGCCATTTCAAAGCATTCGTAATATCTTTTATGGCTCCCTTATCATCACCAATATCATCCCTGATTTTACTTCTCTCTAAAAGAGCCTTTACATCAGTGGAATCAATCAAAATACATTGAGTATAATCAATGAGTGCCTTTTGCATCATGCCTTGTTTTTGAAATTCTCCTGCTCTGTTATAGTATGCTTCAGAAGCCTTGGGATTTTTTTCGATTAATGCACTTAGCACTTTAATTGTCTCCGTTTTATTACCCTTTAAACTGATTGCCATTGCTTTATTAATGTATGCCTTCGTATACGTCGGATTTAACTCAATCGCTTTATCATAATCCTGTATCGCTTCATCCAGTTTATTTTGAAGGCTATAAACATATCCCCTGTTATTATATAGTTCTGCGGTTGATTTTAGGGAAATCGCCTTGTTGTAATCTGCTATCGCTTCTTTGTATTTCTTTAACTCTGCGTAAACAGCGCCTCTGTTAATATACCCAGCTATTTTTGCCGGGTTTAATTGAATTACGGTAGTATAATCGGCTATTGCAGGATTAAAATTGGCAATCGTAGCATACAAAACAGCCCGTTGAAAATAACCTTCTGCATTTTGAGGATGGCTCTTTATAAACTCATTGAAATCTGCAAGTGCTGCCTGATACCTTTTATTTTCAAGAGCGGCAATCCCTTTTGTTAGAGAAGAATTAGATGTTGGTTGTTGTGCAAATGCTGCGGAATAAAAAACTGTAACTATTAAATAGAAAAAATAATTCTTCACGAGGCTGTCAATTTTACCTATTAATTATAGGATAAAGTTAAGTTATTGTGTGAGATTTTATATAATTTTTTTCTAATTAAAAATTGACGAACAGATATCTGCAAGTACAAGCTTGAGTGTGAGAGCGAGTGAAACACCGCACAACGCTCTCGCTCTCACACTCACGCTGTTTTTGTAATCTCCTCCAAAATACTCAATGATTTAACTTCACCAAAAGAACCAACATGAAGCTGGTAGTATATTATAAGTGCCTGTAAGAGTTCTTTTCGTTGCAGCCTGTTCATTGGAACGGATTGAAAATTTTCGAATGTTGCATTCAAAAATTGTTGAAAAACGCTTGTGCTCTCTGCATTTAAATAATATCGATGAACAGGTGGAGAGGCGATGAAACAACCTTCTTTTAAATCAAAATAAATATTTTTCTCATCAATAGAACCATGTGGCGAAAATCCAAGATAAGGACTTAACTGGATCATAAAATAAATATGAAAATTGGTACAACTATCTTGTTTAAGATCTAAAACGAGCAATGCATTTTTTATAAATTCAAACATGCTGATATCCGCATGTTCCTCCTTTAGTACTTTGTACAAAATCTCATTAAGAAAAATAGCAATGGAGCGCTTAACAAAATGGTAGGGAACATCCGTATATGGCTTTAACAGATTAATTTCCGAGATTCGTTGTAAAGCTCCTTTGTTGGAATTGGATACAATCAGGTCAACCAGGCTAAGCGGCTGCAAGAGTGCCGATTTGTGCTTCGATTTTTTACCCTTTACGCCACTGAGCATGTAGGATTGCAGACCAAATTCACTTGTATACACCTTTACAATTAAGCTACTCTCTGCGTATTTAACCGAGTGAAGGATAATGCCCTCTGTTTTATGAAGCATTGGCGCGTTTCTGCAGTTGAACGATTTTAGTTGTTGGCCGTAATTATTTTAATTGATCACTACTACTTTGGTAGCAATTTTTTGGGAGCCATCCTGATTGGTGCAAAATACCATATACACACCGGTCCCTACTTTTTCTCCTTTAAAGTTTTTAGCGTCCCATATGGCTTGGCCACCTTCCGAATTTAATTCACGTACGATGGAACCACTGATATCCGTGATTTTTACAATTGTGTTTGCTACAAGTCCTTTAATGATGATGGGGCCTGTATAATTATCTCTTACAGGGTTTGGATAAGCATATACTTCTGTAAATTCTTCTAAGCCTTTCGTAGCGCTTCCGCGGAATGACATGATACCTTTTTGTGTTCCAAAAAACACATCACCTGTTTTTCGATCGATTGCAATACTTTTGATATTGTTACTTATCAGCGGGCTATTTTTTTCATCAAAATGATAGATTTGTTTTGTTCCATCTTCAGACATTAAATAAACTCCGGAGCTTGAGGTTCCAAGCCATTTTCGGTTTGCATCATCAACTGCAATGGCTTGTACGGTTTCTGTTTCCAAAAGCAATTGAACATTTCCATCCTGTTCAATTTTTATGGTTTGCGCATCCACATTATCATTGGAGAATATCGCTTGTGGACTATAAAATACACATATACCTTTGTCGGTACCTACCCAAATTTCACCATCCAAATCTTCGGCAAGGCAATAAACACCTGCACTTGTTAAATTTCCTTTTCCAGCAGCAACCCCAAGGGCCCGTGTATTTGAAGCATTTGGAACATCATACGGTCCACCTTTATATACACCAACTCCACTTCCAGGCATCGTAAACCATTTTTGATCGTTTCTATCAATTATTAATTGAAATGCATAATAAGGCTTAGCGATCATAGGTGAAAGTTTAGGAGCCGCCCATTTTCCATTGGTAAGCTTTACCACCAAAGGACTTTCCTGCCCTCCACTATTCGTCACCCATAAGTTATTATCTTTATCAAAAGCCATCCCATAGGTCCACACATAATTTCTATCTCCGGGAATTGCAGATCCCAAAGGGCTATTTGTTAAACTATAATTGACTACGGGTCTTCTGTTTTTAAATTCTACGAGACCATGTGCAAATGTTGCCGCATAGGCTCTTGTAGGGTCTGCAGGATCAACAATTACATTCATCATATCATACAGCGAATCCAGGTTAATGGTTCCCTGTAGCCCCGAAACCCCTTCCCATTCATCTTTTGAATAAATAGACACACCACCAAACGTAAACGTGTTACCGTTGGAAGCTGTTAAACCTCCTGCAACTGCCCACAACTCACTGTTGTGAACCGTTAATGCATTAATATTAATACTGATTGGGCCACCAGCTTTGAATACTTCACAGTTATAAAAATCCTTACTTTTTAAAAGTCCATAATTTTTATCAGCCACCCAAACATAACCACTTTCATCTATATCACTATCAAAACAATTTAACCAACCATTTCCACCAATGGATGAAAGAATTTGCATGTTGCTAGTTTGATTATCGTAATAATAAACAGCCTCTTGGGTTGTGATCAGCAATTTATTATTTTTATTACGCAAAGTTTTGCCTATAAACCCAAATGGTAGTTTGGCAAATTTTGTCCAGGAAACATTATCATACTGCCAGATTTCATCTTCATTCCAGGAAGTATTGGGAGATTTTAAATTTTTAGATAAACAAGCGTAAAGTATACCATTTACCGAGGCTATCGCATTGTAAATTTCATTTGGTTCTGGCATCCCGGTCATTTTAGTCCAGGAAGTATAATTTGTAAGGTTCGCGGTTCTAGAAGCTTTGTAAATCCCACTGTCTGTTGCGGCATAAATATAATCACTATCCATCGTCACATCTCTTATATTAAATGCGCTACCTGTTGGATCCAGATTATAAACTTCTTTTATTTCTTCTCTATTCATATCCAATACAACAATACCAAACCCACATGCCAAATACGCATACTGCTCCATTAAATACACTTTGTTAATGACTTTGTTACCAAACAACGATTTATTTTTTATATCTGGAATATTAACAATGTTATTGGTTGGTTCAATGATATCCATATTGGTATTTTTATAGATGATCAATGTTTTTTTGTTAAAGGAGTTGTATTTGACAATGGTGGCCTCAATATCTGCTAAACCATTAATTTTAGATAAATGCTGGATATTATTTTCAGAAAGTGGTGTCCAAAAAAAGCCACCTTCGGTAGCGCAATAAACCCGTCCATTTGCAACAGTAACAGAAATCGGTCGACGATAATTCAAGTATTCCTGCCAATCACTTATACGTAGTGTACTTTGAGAATAAGATATAATTGTTATTAAAAATAAGGTAAGTGCAGCTGTAATTTTTTTCATTTCTTTTTCGAATAGCTTTTAACTAACATAAAAGTAGTAAAATTATTGTTTGAAAGTAAAGAAAGGCTGTTTCACCAACCACATAATCTCTTATCTTTGCGATGTAAATCGACTTCGTAGTTCAACTGGATAGAATGGCAGATTCCGGTTCTGCAGGTTGGAGGTTCGAATCCTCTCGAGGTCACAAAAAACCAGAGCGTGTATGGAGAGCGAGAGCGATCATACACGCTCTATTTTCTTACACTCATCCGATAGCTATCCGATCTAAAATCTATTTCCTGTAGAGAAAAAAAATCATCAATCGAATTCCCATTTGTGGAAGAGATCGATTATCTCCGCCTTTTTGATTTTTTGCAAAACAAGGCTAATCCCCTTTAAAAACAAGCATTTCATTCGCTCTGGCTCATTAATTGAAAATTCTTCGTTAGAAATGGAAAGGGCCCTTAAATAAGTTCCAGTTTGTCAGAAAGCTAAAACGAATTAATGAATTTAAAAATTAACAGCATGAAAAAGTTACTTCCGTTTATCGTTGTAACAATGATTACAACATATACAGCAACAGCTCAGGATTCTTTAAACAAAGTAAAAATTTCCGAAAAAAATATAGCACCTGAAAATATTACCATAACGAAAACCAATGCAGGAGATAACATCCATGGATTGGTAATTACAGATTTAAATATGCAGAAGAACATTATGGATCCTGCAATTACTTTGTATCCTAACCCTTCGTCAGAACTATTAAATATTAGTTTTAACTCTAATTCTCAATCCAATATATCAATTGAAATTCTGGATATTATGGGTAAGAAAGTGTTAGATGAAAACTTTAATGCACAAATAGGCAATAATGTGCACACAATATTCATAAATCGCTTTAAAAATGGATTGTATTATGTAAATGTTAGAAACGAAAATGGCGTAACAACCCAACGATTTACAAAAAATTAAAAGAGCGAACATTCCTGTTCGCTCTTTTATGCGTTTCAAAAACGCCGCAGAATCTATTGTTTCACCACTTTATAATTTTCAGTAAACGATCCGTTTTGCAGGTTAACAAAGTACATTCCACTCCTAAATGTGTCTGTATCTATTGTCAAAATAGCGTTTTGTTGCACGTCATTGGTATAAACAATTTTACCCTGTACATCTTGAATCGTAATGTGGGTTATTGCATCTGTTTTATGATTAGACAAATCAATTTTCAAAGTGCCTTCAATCATTGGGTTTGGATAAACAACAGTATTATCCGCTCCAGTATTTTGTAGTATTCCCGTAACAGGCGATCCGATTTTATAATGCATTGTTGCACCTGCAGCTCCCCAGTCCCAAACGCGTAAACCGCTGGTAGTACCATCCAACCATTTTGCGTTTGGTGTTGTATTATCCGTATACTCTTGTTTTCCTGGCTTATAACATGCTGCAGTGTGCACATCTTTATTATTGTTTGCATGCACCATGATGATTTTATGGGTTGTTGTCTGATTGTCGCCGGCTAAAAAAAATCAAATCGTTTGCGTTATCATTTATATCCATCAAGCCCTTCGGCACGAATATAAAATTCATCCCCATAAAGCTTCAAGTCTACTATTGTCCCATCAGGCTGTTTAAATTGATAAATTTCACCTGAATAAGGTGCAGCGAAAATATTTATTGCAAAGAAGCAACAAATAAGAAGTAATTTTTTTTTCATATAGAGGCTTTTTAAATTAATTGAATGTACATAAATGTACAAAAAAAGAATTCTTTTATCCGCTCTAAAACACTGATTTACTTAAGCTTTGACATGTAAAAAGTTGGGTAAATTAATATCAATCTGAGGCAAATGATTATCGGCTTAATTGATAGAAAATATATGCCATATTCATTCAAAACGGGGTCTGGAATTCTGTGAAAGTAGTTTTATACTGGCAATTCACAATTCCCGCCCCCGTTCAAATTTGATAGCTACCTGGTTATAAATGGATGTTTCATCACCAGGTGCATTGAGTCTAAAATTATGCGGTTACTTTCGCATTTTTTTCTTTTAATTTAGAAGAAGAGATAAGCGAAATGAATTGATCAAACAAATAACGCGAATCGAAGGGTCCTGCGCACGCTTCGGGGTGATATTGGACGCAGAATACATTTTTATTCACGTAACGCAATCCTTCCACTGTTTGGTCATTTAAATTGATATGGCTGATTTGAATATCTTTATTTTTTGAAACATCCTCTGCCTTTACTCCAAAACCGTGATTTTGCGAGGTTATTTCACATTTTCCGGTAAGCAGATTCTTTACAGGGTGATTGATTCCACGATGTCCCTTATGCATTTTAAATGTGGAAATTCCGGATGCTTCAGCAATCAGCTGATGTCCCAGGCAGATTCCAAAAGTAGGGACACCCGAATTAATAATTTTCTTTATCGTCGCAACTTCTTCTTTCATAGCTGATGGATCGCCAGGTCCATTGGAAATCATAAAACCATCCGGGTTCCATTTCATCATCTCTTCATACGATGTTTTCATTGGAAATACTTGAAGGTAGCTTCCGCGTTCAGCAAGTGAGCGAAGGATGTTCTTTTTGGTACCATAATCCGTTACTGCAATTTTATATTCAGCCTTTGGATCACCAATAAAGTAAGGTTCTTTTGTACTTACTTTGGAGGATAGTTCCAAACCTGCCATAGAAGGCACTTTTGAAAGCTTCTCTTTCAATATTTCCACATCCATGGTTTCAGAGGAGATGATGCAATTCATGGCGCCTTTATCCCGAATATATCTTACCAATGCACGGGTATCGACATCAGAAATGGCAACAATTTTATCTCTTAAAAAATAATCTTTTAAGGAGCCGTTGGAGCGTTGCCGAGAAGGTACGTCATTAAATTGTTTACAAATCAAACCTGCAATTTTAATAGAATCCGATTCAACTTCATCGTCATTCACTCCGTAATTACCAATATGGACATTGGTCATGGTAACCACCTGTCCATAATAAGAAGGGTCTGTAAACACTTCCTGATAACCCGTCATTCCCGTATTAAAACAAATCTCTCCTGTTGCAGTACCGATGTATCCTGCAGCTTTTCCATAAAAAATTTTACCATCCTCAAGTAATAATATTGCCGGTGCTTTTGCTTTGTATTTCATAGTTTATTTTTGGTAGTGCGATCTGGGTTTTAAGGTTCATAAAAAAGGGATAAAGTAAAAATACTTTATCCCTTTTTTGTTTATGATTTAAATTCAATCCATTTATTCAGCTTTTTCGTTGTTATCAGTTGACTCTTCTTTTGCAGCACCTGCTGCTTTTTTCTTACCACCACGTCTTGAAGATTTTGCTTTCGCAGGAGCTTTTGCTCCAAGCAACAACTCGTTAAAATCAACCAATTCGATTAAACAAGTATCTGCATTATCACCTGCACGTGTACCCGTTTTTAAAATTCTGGTATATCCACCCGGACGATCTGCAATTTTTCCAGCAACGTCTTTAAACAAGGTGTGCACAGCTTCTTTGCTTTTTAAATAAGCAAATACGGTACGTCTCGAATGCGTCGTATCATCTTTTGATTTTGTCAAAAGAGGTTCTACGTAAGTTCTCAACGCTTTTGCTTTTGCAACCGTTGTTGTAATACGTTTATGCAAAATTAATGAACTTGCCATGTTTGCAAGCATTGCTTTGCGGTGTGCAGATTTTCTGCCTAAATTATTTACTTTATCTCCGTGTCTCATTTTATTGTTAGTATTGAGATATTAGATGTGAGATTTGAGATTTATTGCTCATCAACTCCTACCCAATATTTCTAATTGTTCTTCTTTTTCAATTCTTATAAAGATGCGAAGTACTTATCTCAATACTCACATCTCAAATCTCACATCTGTTATTCCTTATCTAATTTGTATTTCGCTAAATTCATCCCGAAGGTCAATCCTTTATTAGAAACTAAATCTTCTAACTCTGTTAACGATTTTTTTCCAAAGTTACGGAATTTTAGCAAATCATGCTTAGCAAAAGATACTAAATCTGCTAATGTTTCTACGTCTGCTGCTTTTAAGCAGTTTAGAGCACGTACAGAAAGGTCCATATCTACCAATTTTGTTTTCAATAATTGGCGCATGTGTAATGATGTTTCATCAAATTCTTCAGTTGCCATTTTCTCTTCTGTATCAAGCGTAATACGCTCATCAGAGAATAGCATGAAGTGGTGAATCAAGATTTTCGCAGCTTCTTTCAATGCATCTTTTGGATGAATTGATCCGTCTGTAACGATATTCATGATCAATTTCTCGTAGTCGGTTTTTTGCTCCACACGGAAATTTTCGATGCTGTATTGTACGTTTTTAATTGGTGTGTAGATAGAATCGATTGGAATCAATCCAGCGCTAGCATTTACCGGTTTATTTTCTTCAGCTGGAACATATCCTCTTCCTTTGTCAATTGTCAATTCAATTTTCAATTTAACAGTTGGTTCCATGTTGCAGATAACCAAATCAGAGTTTAATACCTGGAAACCAGAAGTAAATTTACCGATATCACCAGCAGTTAGCTGAGTTTTACCAGTAACGGTAACAGTTACTTTTTCAAAATCAGTTGTTTCAATTTGTTTTTTGAAACGAACTTGTTTTAAATTTAATATAATTTCAGTGATATCTTCAACAACGCCTTTTAATGTAGAGAACTCGTGATCAACACCTTCAATTTTAATAGTAGTGATAGCGTGACCTTCAAGTGATGACAACAAAATTCTTCTTAATGCATTACCAACGGTAATACCATAGCCTGGTTCCAAAGGACGGAATTCGAATTGACCTTCAGTTTCACTGGAGTTAATCATTATAACCTTGTCAGGTTTTTGAAAAGCTAAAATTGCCATGTGTTATATATATTTAGTTAAATAAAAATCTTTCTTTCCTGAAAATAAGCTGAGATAACGAGACCCAGCAATTCTATATTATTTAGAGTACAACTCGACAATTAGTTGTTCTTTAATATTTTCAGGTATTTGAATTCTTTCAGGAACCGAAATAAATTTACCTGTTAACGTCGTTTTATCAAAATCCAACCAAGGGAATTTGTTCGTAGCACCAGCAGTATTACCGGTAATCACTTCCAATGTTTTTGAACGCTCGCGAACGCCAACAACATCACCTGGTTTCAAAATATAAGAAGGGATATTTACCACTTTACCATTGATGGTAATGTGACGGTGCCCAACCAACTGACGTGCAGCACTACGTGTGGGAGCGATACCCATGCGGTAAACCACGTTATCGATACGAGATTCGATCAATTGTAACAATACTTCACCTGTTACTCCATGCGCACGTTGTGCCATTGTATAGATCTTTTCGAACTGACGCTCTAAAATTCCGTACGTATATTTTGCTTTTTGTTTTTCTTGCAACTGAACAGCGTACTCCGATTGTTTACCACGTTTTTTAGATAAACCGTGTTGTCCCGGAGGGTAATTTTTCTTTTCTAATACTTTATCAGGGCCAAAAATTGGCTCTTTAAATTTTCTTGCTATTCTCGATTTTGGGCCGATGTATCTTGCCATTGTTGTTTATTATAAATTAGAATGTAAATTAAAATGTAAATCTTCATTTGATAAATTAAGATATACCATTTCAATTCTTAATTTATCGATGTTGGTTTGTTATACTCTTCTGCGTTTGGGAGGACGGCATCCGTTGTGAGGAATCGGAGTGATATCAACGATTTCGCTGATTTCAATTCCTGCTCCAGCCAATGTTCTGATCGCTGATTCGCGACCTGCGCCAGGTCCTTTTACAAATACTTTCACTTTTCTCAAACCAAAATCGTGAGCAACTTTACCACAATCTTGTGCTGCTAATTGTGCAGCATATGGTGTGTTCTTTTTAGATCCACGGAATCCCATTTTTCCAGCACTTGACCAGGAAATTGCTTGTCCTTGTGTATTGGTTAGGGTAATGATGATGTTGTTAAAAGTTGCATTAATGTGTGCTTCACCAATTGCTTCAACTTTTACAACTCTCTTTTTTGCTGCTGCTTTTGAAGCAGTAGTTTGTTGGTTTGTTTTTGCCATTTTTTATTTATGATCGTTAACTGTAACGCTAACCTGTTAATTTATTATTTCGTTACTTTCTTCTTGTTTGCAACTGTTTTACGTTTACCTTTTCTGGTACGTGCATTGTTTTTAGTTGTTTGTCCGCGAACAGGCAAACCTAAACGATGACGGATACCACGGTAACAGCCAATGTCCATTAAACGTTTAATGTTTAATTGAACTTCAGAACGTAACGCACCTTCCAATTTATGTTTATCATTTAGAATGTTACGAATAGCGGTTAATTGCTCATCATTCCAGTCCTGAACCTTAATATTCCAATCAATACCAGCTTCAGTTAATACCTTTTGAGCAGTGCTACGGCCAATTCCGTAAATATACGTTAAACCAATTTCACCTCTTTTGTTGTTTGGTAAGTCAATACCTGCAATTCTTGCCATTTTTGTCTAATTTGATAATTTTGATATAGTCTCTAATTATGATGACCTGAACTAACGTTTTTATCCGTTATATTCAACCACATTTTATCCTTGTCTTTGTTTAAACTTTGGATTTTTTTTGTTGATCACATACAAAACGCCTTTTCTACGAACGATTTTGCAATCAGCACTTCTCTTTTTAATTGATGTTCTAACTTTCATTTTATTTTTAGATTTGAGATCTGAGATTTCAGATTTGAGATTTACATCTCTCCCCCTACTTCTCACATCTATTTTTTACTTTTTTGTTTTTAATTTCAGACTGAGCATCTCACATCTCATATCTATAATCTCACATCTATTTATATCTGTATGATATTCTTCCTTTTGTTAAATCATAAGGCGACATTTCTATTTTCACCTTATCCCCTGGCAAAATTTTGATATAATGCATGCGCATTTTACCAGAAATATGTGCTGTAATTACGTGTCCGTTTTCAAGCTCAACACGGAACATTGCATTTGACAATGCTTCTATTATAGTTCCATCTTGTTCAATTGACGCTTGTTTTGCCATAAATTATTTATTCGTTGTTCCGAGTTATTACGCCTTCGCTAAAGCTACGTCGCACGCAGTTAATAGCTCATTACATCTTTACTTTTTTTTAATGCTTCTTCTATGTAATCAAAAGAGGACAAAATATCCGCTTTGTCTTTTCCAATAGCCAGTGTATGTTCAAAATGAGCAGATGCTAAGTTATCAACTGTTCTGATTGTCCAGCCATCATTCTCTTGCATCACATTCTTTTTACCCAGGTTAATCATCGGTTCAATGGCAATCACAAGCCCTTCTTCCAATTTCAAACCGCTTCCTTTTTTACCATAGTTTGGTACTTCAGGGGCCTCATGCAAGTTCTTTCCAATGCCATGTCCAACAAGTTCACGAACAACTGAAAAACCATTTGATTCAGCATGTGTTTGAATTGCTTCACCTACATCTCCTAGTCTTTTCCCAGCAACAGCCGATTCAATCCCTTTATATAAGCTTTCTTTTGTAACCTTCAATAAATTCAGAATCTCTGGTTTTACTTCACCAATCGGGAAGGTATAAGCAGAGTCTCCAAAAAATTTATTTTTAACCACTCCGCAATCCACAGAAACAATGTCCCCACTTTTCAACTCGTACTTTCCCGGGATTCCGTGTACCACCTGAGAATTCACTGAAATACACAATGAATTTGGAAACCCATTAAAATTTAAAAAGGCTGGTATTGCATTGTTGTCCTTAATAAATTCGTACGCTACTTTATCAAGCGCTAATGTGGTAACTCCAGGTTTAATAACTTTAGCTACTTCAGCTAATGCTTTTGCAACAAGCAAAGAACTTTCCCTTATTAATTCTATTTCTTCTTTTGTCTTATAGTATAACCCTTTTGACACGTTGCCTCCTGTTTTCGTTAGGCCGTTGTCGTGGTCATACTCATGGAAGAACGACCTTTAATTCTTCCGGACTTCATTAATCCATCATAATGACGCATCAATAAATGACTCTCAATTTGTTGCAGTGTATCCAATACAACTCCAACTAAAATCAGTAATGAAGTTCCTCCGTAAAACTGAGCAAACTCATTTGATATACCTAATTTTACTGCAAATGCTGGTAAAACTGCAAGTGCTGCTAAAAACAAGGAACCTGGCAATGTAATACGAGACATGATTGCATCGATAAACTCTGCAGTGTTTTTTCCTGGTTTTACACCCGGTACAAAACCACCGTTCTTTTTCATATCCTCAGCCATCTGGTTGGGATTAACTGTAATAGCTGTATAGAAATAAGTAAATACGATGATCAAGACTGCAAAAACCACATTATACCATAATCCATAGTGGTTGGAGAATGTTTGTACAAACCCCGTAAGTGATTGTGATTGCGATAATCCGGCAATTGTAAGCGGAATAAACATAATTGCCTGCGCAAAAATGATCGGCATTACACCTGCTGCATTTACTTTCAATGGAATATATTGACGCACCCCACTAAATTGCTTACTACCTACGATCTTTTTAGCAAACTGAACCGGTATTTTTCGTGTTCCCTGAACCAATAAAATAGATCCAACAATTACCAAGAATAACAACACCATTTCTACTAATAACATAATCAATCCACCACTTCCACTCTCACCGCTTAAACGGGATGCAAACTCACCAGCAAATGCGAATGGTAAACGTGCAATGATACCCACCATGATGATCAGTGAAATTCCATTTCCAATTCCTTTGTCCGTAATTTTTTCGCCTAACCACATAACGAACATGGTTCCTGTTACTAAAATCAATACAGATTGTATCATCCAAAATGTGCTGGGATCTGCAACAACTCCAGGTTTATTAATTTGTGTTGCAATATATCCTGGTGCTTGTAAAATTGTAATGATTACAGTTAAATAGCGTGTATATTGATTGATCTTTTTTCTTCCACTTTCTCCTTCTTGTTGTAATTTTCTAAAATATGGAAGTGCCATACCTAACAATTGCACAACGATAGATGCAGAGATATAAGGCATAATTCCCAATCCAAAAACGGAAGCACGTGAAAACGCACCACCGGCAAATAAGTTAATTAAATTAACTAAACCTTCAGTTGGTGTTTTTAGTGCTTCTGAATTAACTCCAGGAAGGATAATATATGAGCCTAAGCGGTAAATTAAAATGAATCCAAGTGTATGTGTAATACGGGAACGGAGTTCATCAATTTTCCATATATTTTTTAATGTGTTGAGAAAGTTTTTCATAAAACAGTTTTTGCTGCAATTTAATATTATGCTTTTTCTACTGATACTGCAGCTCCACCTTTTGCTTCAATTGCTGTTTTAGCAGAAGCAGAGAAGGCATGAACTTTCACTTCAACTTTTGACTTAAGTTCACCACGTCCTAATACTTTCACTTTATCATTCTTACTAGCCAAACCTTTTGAAATTAAATAATCAAGATCAATTGTGCTCACCTTGTTATTATCAATCAATCCCTGGATAACATCTAAGTTAATTCCACGGAATTCAATACGGTTAATATTTTTGAATCCGAATTTCGGAACACGTCTTTGTAATGGCATCTGACCACCTTCAAAACCTCTTTTAGCAGAGTATCCTGAGCGGGATTGAGCACCTTTATGACCTTTTGTAGAAGTTCCGCCTTTACCAGAACCTTGACCTCTACCTAAGCGTTTTTTAGCATTTTTAACTGAACCTTCCGCTGGTGTTAATTTACTTAAATTCATCGTTTCTAAATTATTGATTTGTGAAAACAATTCTTTCGAGTTGTTCAATTCAAATGTCTATGTTTATTTTACTATTGTAACCAAATGAGCTACTTTATTAATCATACCAAGAACCTGAGGTGTTGCCTCTTTTTCAATGGTTTGGTTTAATTTTCTAAAACCTAAAGCCTGTAAGGTACGTTTTTGGCGTTCCGGACGATCGATTCCACTTTTTACCTGCTTAATTTTGATTGTTGCCATTGTTATAAATTATTTTTTGATAATTTGAGCTCGCGAATTTACGATTTTTAGTTCAGAACTCAAAACCTATCATCGATTTATCCATTAAATACTTTTTCCATTGAGATACCACGCTGTTGAGCAACAGTGGAAGCATCACGCATTTTCATCAATGCATCCATGGTGGCTTTTACCACGTTGTGAGGGTTGGAAGACCCTTTCGATTTTGCCAAAACGTCTGTTACTCCAACGCTTTCCAATACCGCACGCATCGCACCACCGGCAATTACACCGGTACCATGAGCAGCAGGTTTTAAAAACACCAAAGAACCGCTAAATTTACCATATTGTTCGTGAGGAACAGTGCCTTTCACGATCGCCACTTTGATCAGGTTCTTTTTGGCATCATCAATACCTTTTGTAATGGCATCAGTAA
>DAORKB010000040.1:3310-19200 GCA_035439365.1 Bacteroidia bacterium | reverse complement strand
TTCTATCGGATGCTTTTCATTATTTATCTCCCCATACTTAAACGCATTTTCAACAAACGTTACCAATAGCCCTGGTAAAATTTTCTTTTTGCTGATATCGCCTTCATATTTAAAACTAACACAAACCTTTTCTGTGAGACATTTTTGAATGACAATGTAATTTTCAATGTATTCAATTTCTTTTTTTAAGGATACAGGCTCGTCTATTTTCATTTGTGATGAATAACGGAGCATTTCTGAGAATGATTCTATTGCCTCTGCAGCACTTTCGGAGCTTTTATGAATTTTACTGTAACAAAAGTTAAGAAAATTAAAGAGGATATGCGAGTTGAATTGATTCTTAAAAAAAAGCAGTTCTGCGTTGATTTTTATATTTTCTTTTTTCAGGTTTTCCAATTCTGGAAATAAAACATTGTTTCCTAGTTCAGAAGAATTTTGGAGCTGGATAGGAGTTTTTTTTAAATGACTGGCACTTAGTCCAACCAAGAAACCTGTTAAACCGGTTAATGTTACAAATACTCCAGAAATGGTTAGAGCACCCGAACTATTTAAAATGAAGCCAATGATGACAATGCCGGTAGAAATGATAGTACAAAAGAGGATTTGCTGAAAGCTGATGTTTTTAATAAATGAATACATTTTGTTAGAGAGTTTATATAAAACGTGAGTAGCCAATTGATAAAGCAAGGATAGAAAGAAAATGACAGATTCTTTTCCAAATAGTGATAAATTACACCAAATGGTGGTTTTGCAGGATGAAATTAACCTTCATTTATGTGAAATGCATTTATTGCGATACGTATAGGGTCTAAAACGCAGCTTTTGTAATTTTTTTAGTATACTTTCGAGCCATAAAAGGGCGTTAAAGTTCTGCACTACTTGAAAAATTGGATTATATTTTAGATCGGGCAAGGGGTAATTTTTTTAAGTTTGTTGATTAAGGAATGAAACGAACGTTAATAAGACAAGCTAACCGAAAAATAAAATAACAATGGTAAAATGTATCGTTATTGATGATCAAAAGGATGCAATCGAATTGCTGACACATCACATTGAAAACAGAACCGACCTTCAATTATTAGCCTCTTTTACAAATCCCCTCAAAGCACTTACATTTCTGGAAACAAATTCGGTTGATTTGATTTTTGTGGATGTTCAAATGCCCAACCTGAATGGGATTGAATTTATAGAAACATTAAGAGATAAACACGGTAGTAAATTGCCTCATTTTATGCTAACCACCGGTTTTCATGAATATGCCCTGAATGGTTTTGAACAAGGTGTTGCCGATTATTTACTAAAACCGATTGGTAGCAAACGTTTTAAAATAGCCTTGGATCGTTTTTTTAGCAAAAAGCAGCAAAATAAGGCAGAAGCTATTGAAAAAAGAAATGATTATTTCTTCGCAGATAACAACGGCAAAAAGCAAAAAATCAATTATAAAGATGTTGCTTTTTTTGAAAGTGCCGGTAATTATGTAATTGTGTATGGTGACAATAATTTAAAGGCCATGATATACACTTCCATGAACGGTATGCAGGAAATTGCACCCACTGATAATTTTATTCGTGTGCACAAGTCTTACATTATTTCTATTGATCACATTATGGCCATTAAAGGAAATGAATTGATCATGAATAAAAGCGGGGTGGAAGTGTTGATACCTATCGGTGTTACGCATAAGGCGGCAACTCTGAAAAGGTTGAAAGTGAAATAGCAAGAATGTTTTTTTTGAAAACCATTTATAAAGTATATTACTTAACCTGTTTTCCTGCTATCATGAGAAAGGTATTTTCTTTTTTACTTTATCTAATAGGAATTACTGTTCAGGCACAGACAGAACCCGACTACCATTACTTCATCGAATACAAGTACATGCAAGCAACCTACGGAATAGGTTCGTCTGACTTTTCTCAACATCTTTCCTACATCGGAATGTATAAGCAGTCGTTAATAGAAGAGGAAAGATTTCAGCATCCAACACTATTAAAATCGAAGATCGTTCAACCCAACCTTCATGCAGAAAATGCATACCCTTATATATTTGATGCGATAAAAAATAACAGGATCGTCATTCTGAATGAAACACATAACAATCCCTTGAGCAGGGTTTTACTATATAATATTGTCGACAGTCTCGAAAAATATGATGTGAAAGCTGTTTTTATGGAGGCACTGGGATACAATCCCACCGATACAAGTTTTATCAGCTCAAAACAACCTTATGCAGAAGGAATCTATACTTCTGAAAATATATTCAGACAAGTTCTGTATAAATTCAAAGAAAATAAATTGCGTTTATACTCTTACGAATATCAACCCAAAGATCTGGATACATCAACAATTAATGGAAACAAGTGTATCATATCGAAAGACGATGCAAGATGGATCCCAATGCCAGTAGATTCTTATGTGCTGGAGAATTTTATTTCCAAAGATGATTGGAGGGAACGAGAAGCACATCAGGCCCTTAAAATTTTTCAAAAACTGCAACGTGAGCATATCAATAAAGCATTTATATATTGTGGTTACGGGCATGCATGGCGTCAAGGAAATAACATGATTGACATATTGGAGCATTTGCTAAAACAAGATGTATATTCCATTGATCAAACCATCATGAATGAATGTGTGAATAAAAACTTGGAGTTCCCACCCTATGCAAAATTTGCTAAAAATCATCCGTTCGTTATTGTCGATCAGCAAAAAATACCTATTTCTGCGGTTGCGAATAAAGCAGGGGAAAAACCTCTGGTTAATTTGGTTGTTGGTTCGCCACGCAGTGTTTATATTAACAACCGGCCTACCTGGCTGGAGCTGAACGGGAACAGAAAAAGATATCACTTATCGCAATTTGTGGATGTAAGCACAGAGAAAGATTTTTTAGTTGCATTTTACACCCTGGATGAATTAAAAACCGAAAAAGAAGAATACATACCCGACGATGTGTTCCAGGTTTTTGGAAACGGCCTTGATTACGATGTTATTCTAAAACCCAATCAATCCTATCAATTACGAATAATGAAGAATAAAAAGGTAATAGTAGATAAAACAATTTATGCAGACTAATGGTTTAAAATGAATAAGGTTCCATAGTGATATTTACCTATTAATAAGAGAAAAGGAAAATCCCTTGGGCCTTTCACCTGATTTTAACTACCGTAGAATAAATATTCTGTCTTTTTGATTATTCAGGCCACCAACCTCACTATCTTTACTACGTTAGTCGACATGTTGTCTCGGTAAAAAGCTACAGAAACTAGATTTTAAATTTCATTTATCACGTGGAAAACTATAATTATCATAGCGATTTTATTTTTCGAACTCCTCAATTACCACTAAATTTAAAAGGGTTGAGCAAGAATGAATTGCTTGCCTTTACGCAACAAGCTTTTTTTAAAGAAGCCATTTACATTGCTTCTCCTGTTTTATACTCCGAACTCCTTAAATGGCACAACCAGGAGCTGAAAGAAGAAAAGGAAGAAGAAAAATTAATTACTTCCCTCTATAAGTATTATGCACGCATGCAAAGCCGCTGTACACCCTATGGTCTTTTTGCTGCTTGTGCTAGCGGTAGCTGGAGTGAAGAAAATAAAATTGAACTGAGCGAAAAAGAAAAACGCCACACCCGTTTGGATATGAATTATTTGTGTGCCCTTGCGCAACAACTCAATTCCCATCCTGTACTTTTACCCCGGTTGAAATTTTTCCCGAATAACAGCACCTATATTGTCGGAGAAACGATGCGTTATGTTGAATACAGCTATGTAAACAATCGCAGGATGCACCAAATTACAAGTGTGCAGTTTTCTGATTATTTAGAACGCATTCTAAAACTAGCCGAAAATGGTGCTCGTATTGATGACCTAGCTGGTTCTTTAATAAGTGATGAAATAACAAAAGAGGAAGCAGAAGATTTTATTAAGGAACTCATTCAGAGTCAGCTTTTGGTAAGCGAGCTGGAACCAGCTGTTACTGGTGATGAATTCAGCTATCAATTGATCAGTTCTCTTAAAGAAATAAATAAGGAGCATCATCCTGAAATTGAAAAAATTATTCAGCTACTTGAATCAGCTCAGGAAAAAATAAATCAACTGGATCATCAATTAGGAAATGATGCGGAATTTTATTGGTCCATATTTGAACAACTAAAAGAACTGCAAACACCGATTGAGGAGAATCAATTGTTTCAAACGGACCTATTCAGAAATGCGAAAACCGCCACGTTGAATAAATCCATTCAAAAAGAGTTATCCGGCGCCATCACGTTTTTAAATAAATTTTCAAGCGAAGTTGAACAAAGCAACCTGAAGAAGTTCAAAGAAAATTTTTACAACCAGTACGAAAACGCAGAGTTACCGTTGTTGCATGTATTGGATACGGAGACAGGGATTGGTTATACCGGAAAGGATTCATCGGGTGTCAATAAATTGTTGGATGATTTGTATATCCCTGGAAAACCAGCTTCCAATTATGATGTTAAGTGGAACAAAAAACAAGAGTTTCTTCAAAGCCGATTGTTGGAAGCATTAAAGAAACAGCAATATTCGGTGGAGTTTACAGATGAGGATGTAAAGGATAGTATCGCCAACACCAATTTTTTTCCTGATTCATTGCCCGTAATGTTTCGGGTTATTGATCATGAGAAAATTTATTTTCAAAGTTGTGGTGGTTCAAGCGCCGCCAATTTACTAGGTCGATTTGCACATGGGGATGAACACATTCACAACATTATCAAAAATATTACTGCACACGAACAGGAAATAAATAAAAATAAAATTTTAGCAGAAATTGTTCATCTTCCTGAAAGCAGAATTGGAAACATTTTGTTGCGCCCCGTGTTGCGTGACTATGAAATCCCATACCTTGGTAAATCTGCTCTTCCATTGGATCAACAAATACAACTTCAGGATTTAATGGTGTCGGTTCAAAATGATAAAATTATTTTGCGCTCCAAGCGACTCAATAAAGAAATTATACCGAGACTGAGTACGGCCCATAATTATTCGTTTAACGCATTGCCGGTTTATCAGTTTTTATGCGATTTACAATCACAATATTTTGAAAAATCAGGGGTTGGTTTTAGCTGGGGAAATTTAACGGCGAATTATAAATTTTTACCAAGGGCCACTTACAAAAATGTAGTTCTGGAGCGTGCCAAATGGCAGTTAACAAAAGAAGATATTGAACCATTGTTAAACGAAAAAAATGCAGGTGTTAGTATTATAAATGATTGGCGCATACAGCTCAACATGCCGGAACAGGTTGTTTTAGCAGATGGCGACAATGAATTGCTCATTAATTTTAATGATAAACAAAGCATTAACATGTTTATGAGCAGTATCAAAAAGAGGGATCGGTTTACCCTGGAAGAATTTTTATTCAATGAGCAAGATCTACTGATTAAGGACAATGCCGGCAATGGATATGTAAATGAATGTATAGCGTTGTTGTTAAAAGATAAGCAAACGGCACAAACGCAAGCTCAGGGTGTAATAGCGGATTCAAGAAAAAATAAAGATAACTCAGAAGGATCTGTTCAACGAAATTTTAGCATAGGAAGCGAATGGCTTTACTATAAATTTTATGCGGGAATAAAAACAGCAGATAAATTATTGGCAGAAGTTGTGCGTCCGTTAACACAGGAACTCGTTGATAAAAATGTCATCGATAAGTTCTTTTTCATTAGGTACTCAGATCCGGATAATCATATTCGTTTGCGGTTTCATTTTTCGGATTTATCGAAAATTGGAAGCGCCATTCAGCGTGTTCACAAAGTATTTCAACCCTACCTGGAACAAGGTATGATTTCAAAAATCCAAACGGATACATATAACCGGGAATTGGAACGATATGGTGTGAACTCAATAGAACTGGCAGAATCTTTATTTTATATCGATAGCGTAGTAACACTTAATTTGCTTGACTTAATTGATGGAGAAGAAGGAGAAATTATTCGCTGGCAATTTGCAATTCGGAGCATGGACGATTTGCTGACCAATTTGAATTTTACACCTGCCGAAAAACTGCAATTGATGGATACCATTAAAACAGGTTTCTTTCGTGAGCATGGCGAAAGCAAACAGTTAAAATTGCAACTGGATGCAAAATTCCGTACCGAACGAAAATTAGTAGAGGATATTCTGAATAGAGAAATTGATGAAACCAGGGAAATACAACCCGTTATCGAATTGCTGAAATGGAAAAATGAGCAAGTTCAACCCATAGCAGAACAACTGCTTGCGCTTAAAAAAAATAATCAGCTGCAAATTAATTTGAATGATCTAACTGCAAGTTATATTCATATGTTACTCAATCGCTTGTTTATGGCAAGGCAACGAACGTATGAAATGGTTGTATACGACCTGTTATACAGATATTATAAATCTGTGGCAGGAAGAGAAAAAAGTAAGATAGCAGAGAAATCCAGTGCAATCTTGAAGTAAAGTAATTTCCCCTACATCCCCTAATAACAATCTAAATTGAACGAGAACAAGTAATGAGAAAGTGTACCTGAATTGGAAGAAAACTTAAACTAAATGTAAAGAAAATAGCAACGAAGCGCGGTGCACCTTTATTTCGTTCCCAAAATTTAATGTCAAAATTTTTAACAGGTCCACAGAAACCTTTACATAAATGGTGGGACTTATGCTAAAACTGATTTTAAAGAATGGGCCGATTTCATTAGGAAAGTATCGAAGAGTGATAAAGAGAGTATTGTTTTTAAACTAAAGGAATAAAGAAAAAAAAAGCTGCCCTGAAAAGGGCAACTTATATGAGCAATTAAGCTATTACTTTTTTACCCTGTCTTTAAAAAGCTTTTCAAATTTTTCAAGCTTGGGTTGTATAACCATCCTGCAATAAGGCTCTGATTGATTAAGGTTATAATAATTCTGATGATAATCTTCTGCTTTATAAAATGTATCAAATTTAGCCACCTGGGTAACCACAGGGTTTGGATAAACTTTTGCCTTGTTTAATTCTTCCACAATACTCGTAGCCGCTTTTTGCTGTTCCTCATTTCTGTAGAATATAACCGAGCGATACTGTGTTCCCACATCTCCACCTTGTCTGTTAAGTGTGGTTGGATCGTGAACAGTAAAAAACACTTTTAATATTTCATCAAACGACGTTTTGGTTTTATCAAAAGTAATTTGAACTACTTCTGCATGACCTGTCGTTCCATTGCATACTTCACGGTAAGCAGGGTTCTTTACTGTTCCACCGGAAAAGCCCGATTCTACTTTAATTACACCGTCCAAGCGCTGATACACAGCTTCTACGCACCAGTAGCAACCTCCACCCAATGTTACTGTCTCAATGTTTGAATTAACCGGAGTAGCTGCTGACTGGGAATCCTTATCACTTGCAAATTCAAGTGATAGCGAATTTACACAATAACGTTGCCCTGTTTCAGTGGGACCATCGTTGAATAAATGTCCCAAATGTCCACCGCAACGGGCACACATAATTTCTGTGCGTATCATACCGTGAGACTTATCCACTTGCGTCTTAATTTTCCCACCTGCAATTTCTTTATCAAAGCTCGGCCACCCACAATGCGAATCAAATTTCATATCATCTGTGAATAACTCATTTCCACAGGCGGCACATTTATATACACCTTTTTCTTTATTCATTAAAAGTTTACCCGAGTAAGGTGCTTCTGTTCCTTTTTGGCGAAGAATATAATATTGATCTTCTGTCAATTGTTTTTTCCATTCTTCATCCGTTTTCATTACCGTTGTTTTTTCTGTTGTATTCATCGTTTCTTTTTTAGTATTATTAATTTGCCCGCAGGCAGTAAAGGAGATCGCAAGAAGTAATAAACTTACTTGTATTAATCCAAAGATTGATGTTTTCATGTCGTTTATGTTTTGTTTTCTATCTGAATAGACGACTACTTTCTTACCACCTTACAAGTCAAAAACCAAAAAAATGTTAAAGCGAATATTAACTCAATTTGTTGATCTTTTCCTGAAGGCTTTGTTTTTTTTCAGGCGACAATTCATGCAAAGGTCTATCAGCAGTTGCTTGACGATATGAACGTATTTTCTTTGAAATCAGTTTGAATTGATTAATAAATTTTCTGCAGGGAGGACAGCTGATGTAATGCATAAAAAACCGGATAGTCATCGACAAGGATAATTTACCTTCCTCTTTCATAGAAGAGGCTGCTGTTGCCTCTTTACAAGTTAGCGATATTTTATATGTGGTTTTCATGCGAATCTTCCCTCATTCGAAAACCAGTTTTTTTCCAAACAGGCTCTCATTAAAAGCTTGGCTCTGTGAATAATCACCCAGTAATTAGACGAGGAAATATCCAATTCCTTACAAATAATGTCCGCATCTTTATCATCAATATATTTTAGCACAAATACGGGTAAAAGTTTTGCAGGCAGCTTTTGCATACAAAGCTCCAAAACGTTATTGAATTCCTTTTGATTAATGGTCGAATCAGCATCTGATTTCCAGTGAGCTGGCATGGCCTCTTTTTTCCAGTAGGCGTCAGAATGATGATTGCCCTCAAAATAATGCTCATCAAAACTGTTTTGAGTGCTTTCCAGATAATCCGTGGCACCTTTCAATACATCCTTTTTACGATAATAATCAATAATCTTATTATTTAAGATCTTAACCAACCAGGTTTTCTCGGAACTTTCCCCTTTAAAGCCATCTGCTGCTTTAATGGCTGAAAGAAATGTATCCTGAACAAGATCTTCTGCCGCTTCTGTATTGCTGGTTTTCATCAATGCAATGGAAAGTAATTTTTTGAACATGATTTAAAAATTTTTAATGTAAATAGAGAGCTCGAAGCTTTGTAAATTGCATACAAAAATAGCAATTATCTTATTTAAAATGAGGTAATTATGAAGAATGTTGAATTTATGAAAAAGTAGAATAATACTTAATCCTCACAAAGGAACGACGCTCCGAAAACACTTGTATTTGTTGAAGGAAGCAATAAAATAAGGAATGAAACAAGCGGTCATGTGATTAATAAATGAATAAAAATAGGTAAACACTGTAGCGTTTTTCAGTTTCATCGTTTTAATATCTCCACCTGCCAAATAACTTAAAATAGATTATGTGAAGGTTGGGTCTTGGAAGTATTACGGAAAGAATAGTGAGCTTATAAGAGAAGAAATATATGATAAAGGGAAGCTAAAACAGCTTAATTACTCTATAAACAGTCAAATCATTCCCATCAATAATTTTTTGTATCTTTTCCACATCCCTGCATTATGATACAAATTAACACGCGTGAATCAGCATCACAAATCTGATAAAGACATCCAGTTAGAATTGCAACAAATTAATGCTGCAAAGGAAAATCCTGGCCGCTTTAATGTGTTGTATGAAAAGTATTTTAAATCCATCTATGTGTTTGTACACAGACGAACGGATGATGAAGAGCTGGCTTCCGATATTACCTCTCACGTGTTTTTAAAAGCCATGATCAATATTAAAAAATATGAGCACAAAGGTGTACCCTTTTCTGCCTGGTTATTTCGTATTGCTTTTAATGAAGTCAACATGTATTTCCGTAAATCAAAAGCAAACCGGGTGGTAAGTATTGAGCAAAGCGGAATTATACAAATTGCCCACGAAGCAGCTCTTGAAGATAATTCAGAGAAATTAGCATTATTAACAGCAGCCTTGAAACAATTGGAGAGCGATGATGTACAACTGATCGAGCTCCGGTTTTTTGAAAAACGTTCTTTCGCTGAAATTGGTGAAATTATTGGTATTACAGAGAACAATGCCAAAGTTAAAGTTTATCGCATCATTGATAAGCTCAAGAGATTAATGAAATTGTAGATTTGTTTGGTTAACTTTGAAAGGATAACAAATTGCACGTATACCTTATTGCAATGAAAAAGAGAAAGAAAATTAATTTGAAATTTAAGTCTGATAACCCCACGTTATCGGATGCTCAAATTAATAAGCATAAGAATTTTACGAAGTTGATGCACGAATACCAAAGAGGTACCACCCCTTTGTATAAAACCCCTTTATATAAAAACAAAAAAGTATTCCTGGTATTATTGCTTATCCTATTGGTGTTGTTTGTAGTGATAGAAGTAATTGAAAAAGAAGAAGCAGACAGCAACACAACTCCTCCGAAGACAGAACAACAGGAATAAACATATCCACTTCCTTTTTCTTTTTTCTCAAACTCTTGTATCTTTTTTAAAACCCCTGCATTAGGATTTGAAATTTTGTTTAACGAATAAAACGATTTCAACATGGCAGGCGCAAAAGAAACTCCGAGGCAGAAAATGATCAGCATGATGTATCTTGTCTTAACCGCAATTCTTGCACTTAATGTGGCAAGAGAAGTATTAGATTCCTTCGTAATAATTGATAAAGGTCTACAAATCACGAATAACAATTTTGACAAACATAACCAGGATTTATACGCACAATTTGATTTAGCAAAAAGTGTTGACCCAAACCGAATAACACCTAATTGGGAGAAAGCACAGCGAGTAAAAAAAGAAGCAGCAGCATTGACCTCTTTTATTGATAATGTTAGAACAACACTTATTTCAAAAACAGAAGGCATTGAAGAAAAAATTGCTGATACAACACAATTGATTAATGTGGATGGAAAAGATAATACAGATGTTCCGACACATATCATGATCGGAAAAAATGAAGATGGCTCGGCTGGCGTTTCAAGAGCGTTGAAAGATAAGCTGAATGCTTATCGTACACAACTAACAAACTATGTTTTACCAGCCGATCGAAAAAAAGTAGAAATAAATATTGATACACAGGACCCACCTAAAGATGGCGAGAATGATAATTGGGAAACATACAATTTTTCCGAACGCCCGCTTGCAGCTTGTCTCACCATCTTATCAAAAATGCAAAATGATATCAAAACAGCGGAATCCAATGTTGTGGATTACTTACTAAAGCAGGTAGATAAAGGAACATTGAAGTTTGATACAGTTGCTGCGAAAGTAATACCTGTTAGTAATTATGTATTGTTGGGTGAAGAATACAAAGCCGATGTTTTTTTAGCTGCATTCAATAAAACACGAAACCCCGAAATGAAAGTTGGAAAATTTAATCCTTTGGATAACTCTTTTGAAGGACCGACGGATATGTTATCGGTGGAAAAAGGATTAGGAAAGTACAATGTAAAAACAACACGTGAAGGTATTGTGAGTTATGGCGGATCCATTAAAGTGGTTTCACCTTCGGGACAAGAGATGATGTTTCCTTTTCAATCTGAATACATTGTAGCTCGGCCTGCATTAACGGTTTCTGCTGATAACATGAATGTGTTTTATGCCGGATTGCAAAATGCTGTTTCAGTCTCAGTACCTGGTATACCCAATGAACGATTGAGTGTATCAATTGACAATGGAAGGATTACGCCGCTTGGCAACGGAAAGTTTAATGTTGATGTAAAAAATGGTGCAGTATCCAATGTTTCTGTGACTGCAAATATGGAAAATGGAGAACGAAGAAATATGGGAACTGTAAAATTTCGTGTGAAGGCTATACCCAGACCAACTGCAAAATTTGCAAGCTTAACGACAGATGGAAGCCTTACAAAGGCTCAAATTGAATCAACAATAGGACCTGTAGCATATTATGAAAATTTTGATTTTATGGCAAATGTAAAATGTAAAGTCGTTTCATTTACCCTTAGTGTCCTTACAAATGGACCGGTTGAGGACTATCCATTAAAAACGAATATAATACCTCCTAATTTGGTGGATCGACTTAAAAAATTAAGAAGAGGTGAACGGCTTATGATTGCTGATGTCAAAGTGTTGGGCCCCGATGAGAAAATAGTACCGGCCAGTGGTTTAACGATAAAAGTTAGATAGAGATACACTGGTTGGCACAAAGCAGTGTGAGAGTGTAGGCGTTGCACATAACTCCGAGTGATTCATCAGCAGCGCAAACACTTGATCACTGCTTTTTTATTTTAACATTTTTTCTGTTTTGCTTGGATTATTGTTAAAATAATTGTTGCTTAGCCTCGTTTCTGAGGCTAAATTTTAATTTTTCCATGACAACAAACAACCCCTCCTTTTTCGAAAGAGCAAACAACTGGGTCAAGAATTCAGTTACATTAAAAATCATTACAATTGGTATTTTAATCTTACTATTACTGATACCAGTTTCTATGGTCGAAAGTCTTATTAATGAAAGAAAGTACAGACAAGAAGAAGCAATCACAGAAGTAAGTTCCAAATGGGGGATGGCACAAACCGTTACCGGACCAATACTTACAGTACCTTATTTAACCTACTCAAAAGTGTATGAAAATGGGAACACCGGAAAATACACATTGGTACAAACAAAAGGATACGCTCATTTTCTACCCGATGAACTAAAAATAAATGGTAACATTGTTCCGGAAAAACGTTATAGAGGTATTTATGAAATTATTGTGTACAATTCTCAAGTGACATTGAGCGGTACATTTTCCTTTCCTTCCTTTCAGGAGTGGAAGACTGATCAAAAAGATATTATTCTGGGAGGGGCATTTGTTTCTATGGGTTTGTCTGATTTAAGGAGTATACAGAAAAATGTGTCAATAAACTGGAATAGTAAAGATTATTTTTTTAATCCAGGGTTAGAATCGAATGATGTAATTGAAAATGGAATCAGCACTCGTTTACCTTTAACGAATAGTGACTCGGCCTCCACATTTAAATTTTCAGTAAATCTAAATTTCAACGGCAGCTCTAGTTTGAATTTTGTTCCACTCGGTAAGGATACCAGAGTAAATATTGCATCAACATGGAAGGATCCTAGTTTTGATGGAGCATTCCTGCCAGACACAAGAACAGTAGATGCAGATGGATTTAAAGCTAGTTGGAATGTACTGCATTTAAATCGTTCTTACCCTCAGCAATTTTTGGGTGAGAGCCGAGGAGTTAGTGAATCATCATTTGGCGTAAACCTGATCGTTCCGGTTGATGAGTATCAGAAAAGCATGCGCTCCGCAAAGTATGCCGTCATGTTTATTACCCTCACTTTTTTAATTTTCTTTTTTGTTCAGATCCTTAACAAGATTAGGCTGCATCCCATTCAATACCTGATTGTCGGATTGGCATTATGCATATTTTATACCTTGTTGATAGCACTCTCTGAACACATCCCATTTCAATATGCTTACTTGGTATCTAGCATCGCCATCATCTCTATGATCACATTGTATGCAAAAAATATTTTTAAGCATAAAACACTTACGCGTCTGATCGGAGGAATCCTTGTTACCTTGTATTTGTTTATTTATTCTATTATTCAAATGGAAGATTATGCATTACTAATGGGAAGCATTGGTTTATTTTTGGTATTGGCAACCATTATGTATTTGTCTAGGAAAATAGACTGGTATGCCATTCAATCAAAAGGAGACGGGAAAGTGGACGATAACAACTAATGAAATTTTTTTAAGGAATATATCTGAAAGTCGGTTAATCCGGCTTTCTTTTTTATATCATAATTCCCTATTTTTATAAAAAAAACACTACCATGAAAAAACCAACAGACACCAACTCCTATATCGCCTCTTTCCCAAAAGAAACACAAAAATTACTAAACGAAGTTCGTAAAGCAATTAAAGAAGCTGCCCCGGAAGCAGAAGAATACATTGGTTATGCTATGCCAGCTTATAAACTAAATGGGCCTGTAGCCTATTTTGCAGGGTATGAGCATCACATTGGTTTTTACCCGACAGGTTCTGGAATTGCAGCTTTTCAAAAAGAAATTCAAAAATATAAAAGCTCTAAAGGTGCTGTACAGTTTCCTTTAGATAAACCAATTCCGGTTGCCCTTATTAAAAAGATGGTGAAATTTAAAGTAAAAGAGAATTTGGAAAAGATAAAGTTAAAAACGAAAAAGTGAATGAAGTAAAAACTGTATTCAAAGCACTTGCGGTTGTGTCAGTTCGAGCGGAGTCGAGAACTGTGCGTGGATATGAATCTTTTAAATTCACAATGAATAATGTTTAACCTATGAAGAAAATACTATTTCTTTTTTGTTTATTATCAAATTTAGTAGTTGCACAAACCACGTATCAAAAGGACTTTACTGAGTTTTGGAACATCGTCAACGAGAACTACGCATATTTAAAAAAACAAAACATCGATTGGAACAAAGTAAAAGAAACCTACCAACCACAAGTTGATGCAATTAAAGACAACGATGAATTTATAAAACTATTGGAAAATGTTTTGAATGAACTTTACAACGGACATTCATCTTTAAATACCAACCTTCCTTCATCCAGCAAACTGACACCTTCCGGAACAGACATGTATGTTGAAAATCTGAACAACAGATTCATTGTTCAGGATTTGAGAAAAGGTTTTGGAGCTGAGCAATGTGGGATTAAAGTTGGAATGGAAATCGTGAAGTTCAATGATCTGGAAGTGTTACCCCAACTGAAACAATTTTTACCAAAGTATACAAAAACGTATAACGAGCAAATGCTTCAGTATGCTATTGATATGCTTTTTGCAGGAACACACAACAAACCCAGAAAAATTACAACATTTGAAAATGGGTCGGAAAAGGATTACTATCCCGATAAAGTAACGCTTCCCAAAAATGAAAAATTAATAGAATCAAAAGTGATAGACGGAAAAGCAGGATATATTAAAATTAATAATTGTTTGTACAATTATGATTTGATAAACGAAATGGATAAAGCAATAGATAATTTTTCATCGTTGAAAACAATCATCATTGACTTATCAGAAACACCCAGTGGAGGAAATACAACTGTAGCAAGAGCAATGATGGGTCGCTTCATCAATGAGAAGCTGCCTTATCAAACACATGAAATTGATGAATCACAATACGAGACCAAACAACTCTGGACAGAGTATGTCATTCCCAGAAAAAAAATGTATACAGGTAAAGTCATTATTATGGTAGGGCATTGGACAGGAAGCATGGGCGAAGGAATAGCCATTGGTTTTGATGCGATGAATAAAGGAACGGTGATAGGAACAAAAATGGCTGGACTTATTGGTGCAATTGATGGATTCAAGCTTACCGAAACACATATTGGATTTCAAATCCCTACAGAGCAACTCTATCACGTGAACGGAACGCCAAGAGAAAATTATTTACCAAAAGTGCTTACAAAAAATGAAATAGATACATGGTCACAAATGGAAAAAATGATCAAATAGAAACAGTATTCGTTTTTATGTTATCAAGGAAAATAAAGATGATTATCTCTTTTTTAGGACTATTGATCATTTGTTTATTCAGCTGCAAGAAATACGAAGACAACCCACTTATTAATTTAAGCAGTAAAAAATCACGTTTGCAAGGAACATACTATCTGGCTGCATATAAAATAGATGATGTTGATATAACACATTCTATCAAATTTGACAGTTCTGTAACAGTACAAAACTTTAGTTTTTTTATTGATCAGCTTAAAGAGCCAAGTTTGCCACCGGAAATAGGAGGATCCTATTTAAATGGAAAATGCGTTTTGATGGATCGAAAAAAGAATATTATGTTCTTTTTAAGAAAAACCTGTTTTAAAGAAGGGCCATTAGCTGATTATGCAGGTCAAAAATTTAGAATACGGAAACTTACGGAGAATCAATTGGTACTGGAAATAATGTTCAATGAACAAAAACACACCATTTATTTCTTCAAATCCTGATACGAGTTTATTTGTTTACTAAAACCGGACTCGGGTTCCCTTTTTTATCTAAAGCAACAAGCGTAAATAAACCACTTACTACTTTTTCCCGAAATTCAGAATCCATTTTCTCTAAAAAAATATCCACTTTAATCGTGATGCTTGTATTGCCAAGCTTATGAACTGTTCCGATTAATTCAACCAACGTACCGGCTGGTATCGGTTTTTTAAAATCAATACGATC
>DAORKB010000040.1:2063-3210 GCA_035439365.1 Bacteroidia bacterium | reverse complement strand
TTTAGATAACTAATAAATCAACAAACTCATTTACCGGCAGCTTGCTTAATTTTTGATAATCAAGCGATGCATCCAATACACGCTGTTGTTGTTTCTCCGGAAACTTACGCGCCAAATTGATTTTGTATTTCTTAATTAATTCAGGAATACCTTCATCTCTTCTGCGTTTGTGACCTATTGGATATTCAACAACAATCTCTTCGATTTTTGTTCCATCATTCAACTCCACAGTTAATGCGTTAGCAATTGAACGTTTTTCAGGATCGTGATAATCTTTTGTGAATTGCGTGTCTTCTTGTGTTGCCATCTTCTCACGGAGTGCATCGATGCGTGGATCAGCTGCAATATTATCTTCATAATCAGCAGCAGTTAATCTTCCATGAATTAATGGAACAGCAATCATGTACTGAATGCAATGATCTCTGTCTGCCGGATTATTCAACGGTCCTTTTTTATCAATGATGCGGATCGCTGCTTCGTGTGTACGAATCGAAATCTTTTTGATATCGTCACTTGTTTTTTTCAAGGCCTTTAATTTATGATGTATGGTCATTGCAGCCTCTACTGCTGTTTGCGAGTGGAACTCAGCAGGGAAGGATATTTTAAATAATACATTCTCCATTACATACGAACCATAATCACGTTGAAACTTAAATTCATTTCCTTTGAAAGAAACATCATAGAATCCCCATGTCTTCGCAGTCAGTACGGATGGATAACCCATCTCTCCTGTTTTTGCTATCAATGCCAAACGTACGGCACGTGATGTTGCATCACCTGCTGCCCATGATTTACGGCTCCCTGTATTTGGTGAGTGACGGTATGTACGTAAGGATTGTCCATCCACAAATGCCAATGAAATAGCATTGATAAGCTCATCACGTGTAAGTCCGAGTAATTTACCCACTACTGCTGTAGATGCTACTTTTACTAAGATGACGTGATCCAATCCAACTTTATTGAAAGAGTTTTCAAGTGCCAATACACCTTGTATTTCATGCGCTTTGATCATCGCTTCCAACACATCTTTCATTTGCAAAGCAGGCTTTCCGTTTGCAACAGCTGTTCTGGATAACCAATCAGCAGTGGCTAAGATACCACCTAAGTTATCCGATGGATGTCCCCATTCTGCAGCTAACCAGGTATC
>DAORKB010000040.1:0-1963 GCA_035439365.1 Bacteroidia bacterium | reverse complement strand
ACAACAAATAATGGCGTAAACATCAACGTAGGAACACCCATCAAGTGATACGAAACAGCAGAGAACCAATCCAGGTTCGGGAACATTTTCTTCTCGTTCCACATTAATGTTTCCAGGCGTTCTGCAATATCATACAATTGCATATCACCGGCTTCTTCCGAAAGTTGTTTTGCGACTTTTTTAATAACTACGTTACGTGGATCGGAGATCGTATACACCGGATGTCCAAATCCAATGATCACTTCTTTCTTTTCCAAACGTGTACGAATATCTGCTTCTGCTTCATCCGCATTTGCATATCTGCTTTGAATATCATAAGCTACTTCATTGGCACCACCATGTTTAGGACCACGCAATGCACCAATAGCACCTGCAATGGAAGAGTAGATATCAGAACCTGTTCCGGCAATTACACGACCAGTGAATGTCGATGCATTGAATTCATGCTCTGCATATAAATTAAGTGAAATCTGCATCGCTTTTTCCCAGCTGGCACTTGGTCTTTTACCGTGTAACAAATGAAGAAAGTGAGAACCGATGCTTTCATCTTCTGTTTCCACTTCTATTCTTTTTCCATTGTGAGAAAAATGATACCAGTATAATAATGCAGAGCTAAAGCTTGCCAATAGTTTATCGGCAATATCACGTGCACCGGCTGCATTGTGATCGTCTTTCTCCGGTTGAATGGTTCCCAGTACCGATGCATGTGTACGCAACACATCCATTGGATGTGCAGATGCAGGGATTTGCTCCAGAATGTTTTTCACCGCATTTGGTAAACCACGCAATGCTTTTAATTTGCTTTTATAAGCTGTTAGTTGTGCTTTTGTTGGTAGGGCACCATGAATCAGTAAATAAGCAGTTTCTTCAAACTCTGCTCCTTCAGCTAAATCCAGAATGTTGTATCCTCTGTAGTGTAAATCGTTTCCACTTTTTCCAACACTGCACAAAGCAGTATTACCGGCTGCAACTCCGGAGAGAGCAACACTTTTTTTTGGTTTAAAAGCCGTTTCGTTTGTGCTAGACATGTTTTGCTTTTTTAAAAAGGTTATCTAATTTTTCTTCGTATGCATGGTAACCAATGCTTTCGTACAGTTCATTACGTGTTTGCATGGTATCGATCACATTTTTCTGTGTTCCGTCTTTACGGATATGATCGTATACATTCAATGCAGCTTTGTTTGCTGCTCTGAACGCAGAAAGCGGATATAAGATCAATTCTACACCTGCTTGTTTTAATTCTTCACGTGTATATAGGGAGATCATTCCAAACTCTGTAATGTTTGCTAGAACTGGAATACCAGTAGCAGCAGTAAACTTTTTATAGATTGCTAAATCATTCACAGCTTCGGCAAAGATAAAATCAGCACCTGCTTCTTTATAAGCAACAGCACGTTCAAGTGTTTTCTCCAACCCTTCACTTGCATATGCATCCGTACGTGCACCAATTACAAAATGCTCATCGATACGCGCATCTGCAGCAGCTTTGATACGATCAACCATTTCTTCTTTTGTAACAATTTCTTTTCCCGGACGGTGTCCGCAACGCTTCGCACCCACCTGATCCTCGATGTGCAATGCAGCAGCTCCGGCTTTGATCAATGATTTTACCGTGCGTACAATATTAAATGCAGAAGGACCAAAACCTGTATCCACATCTACTAATAAAGGAGTATTGGTAACATTTGTAATGCGCTGAATATCGATAAGCACATCTTCTAATGTAGTGATACCTAAATCAGGAATACCTAATGAACCGGCAGCTACACCACCTCCTGATAAATAAATTGCATTGAAGCCTGCCTGGGTTGCTAATAACGCATGGTTAGCATTGATCGTACCCACGATTTGCAAAGGATTCTCTTTTTTCATGGCTTCACGGAAACGCAAACCTGCGGAACCTGGGACATCTGATTTTTTCATAGTGCTTGTATATTAAGATAAAGAGCGATTACTTTTTTTC
>DAORKB010000039.1:0-19293 GCA_035439365.1 Bacteroidia bacterium | reverse complement strand
CCTGTTCCTTTTGTGGTACGGGTTTCTTCATTTCCAATGCGATAAAATTTTTGGAAAATAAGTGTTTTTTCTTTTTGATCGATTCCGATACCTTCATCCGCAATACTTAAAATAATTTTATCCGCTTGTGATTTTAAAGAAATGGTAATGCTTGAATTGTCATGTGAGTATTTAACAGCGTTTTCAAACAAATTCAGAATAATGCTCGGGAAGCTCGTACGATCAATCGCCATGAAAATATTCGGTTCAATTTTCAATTCAATTTTTCGAGTATAGTGAAATGAAGCAATGGTTTTTGTTAAGCCTTCTGTAATATAATCAGACAGGTTGATCGTTTCTTTATAAAGTGTATAAACACTGTTTTCTATTTTTGCAGCAAGCAAAATATTTTCTACCAGATTGTTTAAGCGTTCTGTATCGCTAATAGCATTGGCTATGATTTCTTTTTGTTTTTCTCTGTCAAGTTCCCTTTTTTCTAATGTCTGGAGTTGTAATTTAGCAGAAGCGATGGGGGATTTTAGTTCGTGTGTTACGGAAAGTAAAAAATTATTTTGTTGTTGCGAAAGTGCAGCTTCCTTGATGAAGGTTTTTCGGACTTGCATAATTCCAAGCAGTAATAGGCAAACAAACACACTACCTTCACTGGCAATCATGAGCCAGCGGGTTTTAAGTTTCCTGTTTAATTCATTCCCATTTCGTTCAATTTCTAATGACGTTTCTCCACGAAGGAGATTTACTTCTGTTTTTAAGCTATATACTTCGTTGTTTAATCGTACCATCAAAAAGCTCCACCAAACAAATTGTATAATAATATAAACTACAAGCAAGTAAAACCAAAATAAAGGGCGTGACTTTCCTTTCGCATTCATGCAATAAAGGTAGAAAAATTAAGGAAATACTGGGGTAGGGCTATAAAAAATAAGCCGGATAGCAAAACCGGCTTATCTGGATATGGGGATGGTAAATTCTTATTCGTTTGTTACCAGTTCTTTTTCTTTCAGATTTATTTTTACAAGAGCAATTAAACGATCCATTTCAAAAGGTTTTGAAACAACTGCATCCGCTTTAACTGAACTACTGTATAGGATATCTTTATCCATACCTGTTACTAAAATTACCGGGATGTGTTTAAGCTCTTCATCGCTTCTAACAAAATCTACAATATCAAATCCACCTGTATAAGGAAGCATTACATCAGAAATAATTAAATCAACACCTGAATTGGCTATTACTTTAATGGATGTTTTGTAATCACTTGTAATAATCACATTGTATCCTTCTCTTTTTAATGATCTGGAAATTGCAGTTGCAATATCTTCTTCGTCATCAATTACTAAAATGGTTTTCGTATTCATGCTTATTCAGATTAAAATTTTTATGCAGGTGGATAAACAAATATCCGGCAATAAAAAATGAATATGGATTTTTAGGCCCGGATTGGTTTATAGATGGATTGAATGTATTGTTAATGTGGGAGTTGAAGAAATATTAAGTAAATATAAACACACAAAAAATAAATGTATACTGAGTAAAACATCCCTTTTTTGGGAACAAAAATCCTCATTGGCATGAGCAATGATTAGTACGTCGTTAAAAACATGCTCAGGGTTTGGTGATGATCAGTTCCAGCTTCGATCCGGAAGTATCTCCTTCAGGTGCGGGAATTCCTTTACGTGTCATGGGGTTTACAGCACCATGTTCAACCAGATAATCATAAATGGCCTTTACTCGGGCATTAGCGGATGTATTATCTGTAAGATTCAATTGTAATTCCATGAAGGGGTGATTATTAAGCATAACATTCACCTGGTCCAGTACTTTTTGTGTAACCAGTAAAATACGCGTTCCACCTTTTTCAAATTGTATATTTTTTACTTCAATAACCTGGTTAACGTGAAAGGTATCGGGAAATACTTGAGGAGGACCAACATTGCTTAATAGATCTCCATCTTCCAGTTTTCGTGTTAAAGAAATGTCATCGATGTAATAGTACGATTCAAGAAATTCAAAAAATCCTAATTTGTTTTTCTTCACAAAGTCGTCTTTCATTTTGGCTCTGAAATTTCCAATGATGATGTATTTTTCTCCTCCATGTGCTGTATAATCACCTTGAATAGGGATCCAGTCGAGGGTCCCGGCAATACCTTTTTTATAGGAAGAGTCGACTATGCTTTCTTTATCGAATGTCATCCCTACATTATAAGGAACATCAGAAAAATAAACACCCAATTGCTTTACAGTTACAGTAACATTGCTGTAATCGAGTAAGCGAACATGCATTTTGAAATGATAAACTTTACCTTTTTGAAGTTTTTCCGTGAGTGGAACGTACATGTATTCTTTATAGTCTTTTTGGAATCGCAGACCGGCATAGGCAGTTCCGGTTCGGGCACCTTTGTATTTGGTCGTGTCCCTTTTTTCGGGTTTCATATAATAATCTACTGTTCCGATACCAACCCAAGGCAATGCATTTTTTACATCTCCTGATTTGTTACGGTGGAATTCAAAGCTGGGATTAGGGACTAGGTTTGGTTCCTCAGTTTTTTGTGCAGTTGCAGAAAAAAAACTCAGAATGGCAAAAATTGATACAATAGTGACTTTCCTCTTAAAACTCAATGTATGCATTTGTATAATACGATGTTGAATTTTATCCCTCAAAGGTTGCAAGCTAGCTAATTTTTTATTTATTTAACTTATAAATTTTATCCAAGATAAAGAAAATTAACGGGTTTGAAATCCTGTCAAAACTGAAAATTTATAAGCCTAACCTCTTAAATTAACGCGTAAGAAATAATCGTATTGCTTTTTTGGAAAGAACGTACATGAGCGGGTACATGAATTTTGTTAACGATTGAGACCTCTTTTATTGTTCATCTTCTTTTATCCGTTATTTATACGGTTAAATCGGACGTCTGTTTTTCAACTTCACATTCATAAATTTCTTTAAGTGAAGCATATTTATATCCAGCCCATTCTTCTCTGACCCCATAAGCTGAATGTCCCAGCTCTTTTGAAGCAGAATCGCCATACAAGAAATTAAAAATGGTTGGATAGCTGCTGGAATTTTTATGATCCTGATAAAATGCATTTAGGGCGGCGTAATTGCTCAAAGGTGCCTGACTTTTTTTAAATACATTTTGATTTGCCACAAATGCCTCTTGTTTGATATGATCTTTTAATGTCAAAGGCTGAGGTGCAGTGCTGCGATAAAAAATACGATGACAATAATCGGCTGTTCTTTCTTTAATTTTATCAACGGAATATTCTTCGCTTACCCAAAACAAAGGTGTGCAAAAATTTCGTTTGAACATATCATTCACATTAAACTTGCTGTCGTAATCTGTTGTAAAACGATTTGTCCAGCCACCTCCAAGATCATCTGCAAGTGCTGGTGAAACCTTAATATTTAAAGCATCTGAAGCGTCAAGTGTTTGATTGATTATGGTCAGGGTATCCTGCATCACTTCTTCTACCTGAAGAGATTTGAGTTCCAGTAATTTTTTAAGAACAAATTCTTTACCCATTGGATTATAATAGGTAACCGGCATTGAAATGTTGCCGGGAGAATTGCCCTGTAGGATTTTCATGTACTTGGTAAAACGGTCGGCGTTTATTGGACTTTGGTAAAGTTCAATCATCACGTCAACAACAGGTAATAACTGGAATCCCATATGAAATTAATTGAAGGTTAATATATCTCGCCCCTCGGTTAATCAATTTACAAATTATTGTGTTCGTCTTTACTTTTCTTAGGGTCCATCATTTCCATCAACTTCAAACCCAGTAAACCATCCATAGCATTTCCGCCACCGTTGTTTCCGCCAATCAATACATCCGGAATAAGTTTAATGTTCCCTTTTGCAAGTTCTTCGGTAATTTTATATTTGGTAAAATTTTCGCCACCTAGCGCTTTTACTGCTAATTCATAAGCCTCGGCTGTAGATTTACCCACAGCTAAAATTTTTCCTGCTTCTGCTGATCCTGTTAATGTTATTTGTTCTGCTTGTGCAGCAGCATTTAAACGAATAGCTTCTGAACCCGCTTGTGCCCTTGCTCTTGTAGCTTCTGCTTCTGCAAACGCACGAAGTTTTGTAGCTTCTGCTTCTGCTCCAACAGCTAATTTAACACCCATTGCATCACCTTCCGATTTTTTTACCGTAGCACTTGCAGTACGTTCTGCAATTTCAACACTTTGTTGCGCTTTTACTATGTCTTTTTGCATATCTGCAATGGCTGTTTCCTTTTCCATACCTTGACGTGTTTCCTGCGCTTTCTTTTGTGTTTCGTAAGTAACCTTTTGCTCTTCTGCAATCTTACGATCCGTTAATGTTTTCATCAACGACTCAGGTGGAACGATATCTCCAATCAATGTATCCACTGCATTTACGTTATATTCATCCAGCACTTTTTTAATGTGTGCCTTCGCCGATTCCTGTCTTTCCTTACGCGTCGATAAAAAGGCAATCACATCACTATCCTGTGCAGAGTTTCTAAAGTAGTTACCAATAGTAGGTTCCAGTACCTGGGAAACTAAGTTGACCATATTTCCAAAACGTGCAATAACTTTTGGAGCCTCTGTGGTAGGTACGTGGATAATTTGTGCAACATCCAGGTTGAATGGAAATCCATCTTTTGAACGGACAGTGATCGTCGATAAATTTTTATCTAAATTATGTGCCTCACTTCTAGCAGCCGCCCAATTTAAAACCAGGTTGGTTGTTGGAACCAATTCCACTTTCATGACATACTTATTAATTGGATATTTACCCGGGCCTAGTGGCTGCATCCATACTCCTTTAAATCCTTTTTCTACAATGTTCCCATGTCTGAAATCTGCTCCGGTAATATCATTACCCTCTTGTCCGATATAAGAGATAACCACACCAACATACCCAATCGGAATTTCCATCATCGGTATTTCTTCAACCTGAATGGCCCATGGATTTAAATTGTACGATCCGGCAAGAATAACCTGAGGCTGTAAACCTCTATTTCCTTTATGTTTAATAAATTTATCAAAATCCTGAAAATTATTATGATTTTCGATAACAGCTCCCGCTATTTGACCAACTTCAATCGGTAAACCATCCAATGTTGTTACAATACCAACCATGCTTTCCTGAATTCGGATCATCTCTGTAACTGATATTTGAAACAGCATGGTATTAATACGATAGGATCCTGCAGTAATGTATGCCGTTTGGCGCCCACGTTGCCCCCCATTTACTAAGAAGGCAGCAGCATCCTGAAAGCTGTCACAATCCACCTGTTGGGCCAATATATTGCCAGTTGGAATTTCGGTCCCATCTTTTGCCAGTACCAAACCGATCTTACCTTCGGGAATAATTGTAAATTGTTCCATGGTTACATCGTATTGCCATACCCACATCCAAAAATATAATCCGGGCGCTAATGTTTTTGCTTGAAAACCAGCCTCACCTTTTAAGGCAACAATGCGACCATCCGGTAATGATTTGTGTTCTCCAATCAGCACGAATTTTTTTGTCACCAAACCAATGCGATCTTCAGGAACGATAACCATTCCAAAGAGAAACCGAAGAATGTATTTATACAATAAAATACAAACAACGATTAATAACACCCACCAGTAGTTTGAAAATAAATCTTGCATAATAAATAATTTTAGAGTGGGATGATTATCAACAATGCAAATGTAGAACAAAAGTAAATAAGGTCAGAAAAGAGCCCAAAATAAAGTTTTAAGAGTAAAAAACTGCTTCCGATTGCCTTCAAACGAAGAATGAATTAAAAAATTATGTGATCATTTTTTTAATTCACAAATAAAATGAAAACAACATTAAAATAAAGCAAAGAGAATACAATGGAATAGCGCGTTATTCTTTGCGATAACAGCATTTCTGGAGCAAATGGTGGACCTTCGGTGAAATTTTTGGAAATCATTACAGCGAATTAGCCATTTACAACAAACCAATCATGATCACTGAATTTGGAAGTTTAACAGCCGGTGGAAAGCGTGAGCAATGGTTTGCAGAAGCGCTTCATCAATTACCACAAAAGTATCCGCTTGTTAAATCGGTTTTGTTTTTCCATTTCTCTGAGGATAAAACAACAACACAACAAGTGATCAACTGGTATTTTATTAATGATGAACGATCGGTAAATGCGATAAGAACTGAGATAAAAGGGTGGAAAGAGTGATGATTTGCAATTTGTTAAATAAATTAGGATTTAGAGGCATGGATGAGTATTCTAAAGTTAAATAAGAAAATCGTTATTTAACTTTAGGTGTGGTAAACTTAAATAAGGATTTTTGACGATTATACATTATGGATATAGATAATCTTCGTAAAATTTATAACCTACAAAACTTGTATCATCCTAATTTAAAGGATTCTAGAGATTACTATTATCACCGTAATACAGTTCAGTTATTACTAGAAGTTTATAATTATCTTGATTCATCCACCTTTAATAACATGTATGAGTTGCTTATAACAGGTGAAGAGGCGAATCGTATAATTGCAAATGAGCAGTTGTTGCGTATCAAAAATGAAAATCAAATTTGATCCGATCATCCAGAGAAAGAGGCATTGGAAAACTGATCATACGGCTGAAAAAGGAACAGACGTTGTTTAAAAAAGCGTGAGCGTAAGAGCGAGTGCATTTGCCTCACCACCGTTCGGCAAACTAGAGTAAAAAATCAAAGCGAGTATTGATCGCTCTCGCTCTCTATACTCGCTCTGATTTTTTGTGGTACCCACTGGGATCGAACCAGTGACACAAGGATTTTCAGTCCTTATATATTTCCTGTAAACGTAGTAAAATCAGCCATTTCAACTCTGCATTTTGTTGCAAAAGCTTACATTTTCGCACCTTAATTTAGCACCTTTTAGCACTCCGCACTCACCAATTTTTTGTCAAAATTAGGGGGTAGGGTCATCTGAACAAAAGGGAAAAGTCCCTATAAATAAAAGCGTAAAAATGGCTGTTCGCATTCTAATAAAAATTAGCCACTTTTATTAATTTTTTTGCATCTAATATTCTGATTTTTCGGCCTTCGGTTTCGATTAATCCTTCATCTTTAAAAGTATGCAAAAGACGAACTAGCGTTTCAATTGCTGTACCGGTAATATTGGCAAGGTCTTCTCGCGAAAGCATAATTTCAACAGACGCAGTGGGATTTTTTTTATCTCTGAATTTTTCTTTCATGATGAGTAAACTCAAGGCAAGCCGTTCACGCACTGATTTATGTGCAAAATTGGCAATGCTATTTTCCAATACACCAAATTCGTGACTCAGATTTTTCAACAACCTCGTGGAGAGCGCTCGTGACTGTTCAAGTACACTCAAAAAAACATCTTTGGAAATAAAGGCAAGTATTGAATCCTCTAGAGCTGAAGCAGAATCGGAATAGGCTTCTTCGCTTAAGAGCGCAGGATAGCCTAATAATTCACCACTATTACAAATATATATTATTTGCTCTCTGCCGTCACGATCTGTTTTGTATTTTTTTACTTTACCTTTTTTAACATAAAAAATTCCTGAAGGGAAAGTTCCTTCACTGAAGATCGTTTGCCCCTTTTTAAACTTATAGGGGACCATTTTTGATTTCAATTTTTCCAAATCCTTTTCTGGCAACCCCTCTAAAATAGAATCGCTATTAAAATGGAACTTATTTACAGGAAATGATGTTGGCATGTGGATATGTATGTTACGAAGTTACAAATAAAATACATTTTAAGAATGAGTGGCTTTAATTCGTTCATAATAAGCATTTTAAATGCTTATTATGCCAAACAGGGAGCTCCAAAAGTTGACTTAAATCAAGTTTTTTTACAGACCAAAGTCAAATGAGAGTCAAAATGCACTCAATACCTTTGTTGCCAATATTACTTTTTCGCTGATAAAAAACATTATGAAAGAATTCGGAATAAAATCAATAAAAGCAAGCCTTTGTGAAATGAATCTTGAAGATGTGGCTTGCGCTTACTGGAATTTATCGGTTCCTGAGTTGGTTGAAGAAACGATACACAGAGGCCAAGGAGTATTAACTGATTCTGGTGCATTAGCTTGTGATACAGGAGAGTTTACGGGGCGTTCTCCCAAAGATAAATACATAGTTAAAGATTCGAAAACGGAAAAAACGGTTTGGTGGGGAGAGGTGAACACTCCTTTTAATTGTAATGACTTTGATGCATTATATAATCGAGTTACAGCATATTTGGCGGGAAAGGAAATTTTTATTCGTGATACGTATGCTTGTGCTTCGCCTGAATATCGTTTAAATATCCGTGTTGTAACGGAATATCCTTGGCAAAATATTTTTGCCAATAATCTTTTTCTTCGACCAACAAAGGATGAAATATTTAATTTTAAACACGATTGGCTAATTGTAGGCGCACCAGGTTTCCATGCAAAGCATGCGATTGACAAAACACGTCAGCATAATTTTACAGTAATCAATTTTACTAAAAAAATTATTCTCATCGGAGGCAGTGCCTATACCGGAGAAATTAAAAAAGGGATTTTCACAGTTCTGAATTATATTCTTCCAATTGAAAAAAATGTTTTGCCGATGCATTGTTCTGCTAATATTGGTAAGAGTGGTGATACTGCTGTTTTTTTTGGTCTATCCGGTACTGGAAAAACGACTTTGTCAGCTGACCCAAACAGAAGCTTAATAGGCGATGATGAGCATGGATGGGATGATACATCAATATTCAATTTTGAAGGAGGTTGTTATGCAAAATGTGTAAATCTTACCAAAGAAAAGGAACCTCAAATATTTAAAGCTATAAAGTTTGGAGCGTTGTTGGAAAATGTTAACTTTTTGGATGGTACTTACATCGTCGATTATGAAAATATATCGAAAACAGAAAATACAAGAGCCGCGTATCCTATTGAATATATTGAGAATGCTGTAATCCCTTCCACAGGATCAATTCCAGAAAATATTTTCTTTCTTACTTGTGACGCGTTCGGAGTTTTGCCACCGATTTCAAAACTATCAATTAGTCAGGCGATGTATCATTTTATTTCAGGATATACCGCTAAAATTGCTGGAACGGAAGCTGGAATAACAGAACCACAAACCGTATTTTCGGCTTGCTTTGGCAAACCTTTTCTTCCTTTGCACCCTACAAAATATGCGGAAATGTTAGGTAGAAAATTGGAGGAATGTAGGGCGAATGTATGGTTAATCAATACAGGATGGTCGGGAGGGTCTTATGGTGTTGGGAAAAGAATTAACCTGGCATACACTCGAGCCATGATTACAGCTGCTTTAGCGGGGGAATTAGGTCAGGTAGAATTTGTAAAACATCCGGTATTTGGTTTGGAGATGCCTTCAAAATGCCCTGGTGTTCCGGATGAAATTCTAAATCCGCAAAATACCTGGAAGAATAAGGAAAAGTATGATAAAACAGCAAATGCGCTAGCAGAACAGTTCATCAAAAATTTTGGATTGTACAAAGAATTTGCAACAGAAGAAATTTTGGCCGGAGCTCCTATTAGTGAAGCAATGAGAAAAATAATGGTATAATGGGTTTAACGAAGGAGTGTATTATTAAATGTCCCCATTGCAAAGCCGAACAAGAGACCCTTATGCCTAATAACAGCAATCAAATTGCATTTGTATGCAGTGCTTGCAGAAAGACAATGCTAATTGCTGAAGGAGATTGTTGTGTTTTTTGTTCGTATGGCTCGATAAAATGCCTGCCAAAACAAGCTAATTTGGAAAAACTAAAGACTGCTAAATAGTAAATGTTGCATGAGAATCATCTTTGACCTTGATTTTTGTATGACAGGTATTATAAATGATTCACAAAATGACAGGAAAGAATATTCTTATTTTCAAGGGATCAGAGATATTCAAATTGCATAAAGGAATGTCTTGTGATGTAGTTAGCACTTTACTTGGTAATGATTATGACATTGAATCTTGTCCAGATAAAAATGATGAAAAGTGGGTATATAACTTTCCTGGAGCAAATGGAACATATAAGCTTCTTTTTAGAAATAAGCAACTTGAATGGGCAATGAAGGGGGTATATTTTGTAAAAAAAACAATTAAGCTGGAAATTATAAAAAGAGGAAAAAAACAATAGATACTCTTTAACCAGGAAAATAGGAAAAAGGTAATACCAATTTCTTGAGAGGTATAGCATGGCATTTAATTTCAAATGGTGCTTAATCATAGATACATTCTATTGTAATAAATGATGAATAATAAAGAATATATAAAAATTATCGAGGATCTGATCAATGAAACAGAAGGGAAAATTCAAGAGGCAGAAAAGAGCAATAAGGCGTGGACTGAAATTGAGAGTTTAAAATCTGTGGTGAAATACTTACAGGAAAAGAAAGTGAGGTTAACCGGCAAAAATGATATAAAGTAAATAATAAAGTAACACTCAATAATATTTAAACTAAACAGTATGGAATTTCCAGAAAACTTGCTTTATACACAAGATCACGAATGGATCCGAGCCGATAATGACTATGCTTATATTGGTATTACAGACTTTGCCCAAAAAGAATTGGGCGACATTGTGTATGTAGATATAGAAACATTAGGAGAAAAACTAAAAAAGCATCAGGTATTCGGAACAGTGGAAGCTGTTAAAACCGTCTCTGACTTGTTTCTTCCAATGAGCGGAGAAATTATAGAAGTGAACCCGAAAATCATGACCAATCCGGAGCTTCTTAATAAGGACCCTTATGGCGATGGATGGTTAATAAAAATTAAACTTGAAAAAACAGAAGAGTCCTCTGATTTGCTGTATTCAGCAGAATATAGAAGTGTAATTGGTGTATTATAGAATCAAATAAATAGAAACAAATAGTTCATACAATGTTCATTCCGGTAAATCTGCACTATACAAGTAATCATCTGTGGTTAAGAGACGTAGGTCGACAGGATGTGTATGTAGGAATAACTGATTATGCACAAAAAGAACTAGGACGAATTGATTTCATTGAAATACAATATGAGGGAAGCCTGAAAAAAAAGGGGGACGCATTTGGAGTAATATATGGCGCAAATAAATGTGTTGATTTAATTATGCCTTTCGCAGGTCGAATCCTGATGATTAATCCAGATATTGAAATGCATCCAGGAATTTTAAATTCTGATCCCTATCATTATTGGGTTATTTTACTAGCAATAACAGATAGTAAGGGAAATAATAGTGAAAAATATTTTACTGCTGGCAAATATAAAGAGGCAATAAATAGTTCTAAAGCACTTAATAAATGACTTACCTGCCAGAAGAGCGTATATTTTCAAAAGAAAATTTATGGTTAACAACGTTCGAAAGGAAAATTTATGTTGGATTTACAAATCAGTTTTTCGTGCCAGTTGTGAAAATTGATTTAGTAGATGTTAGAGATGGGGTATCTTTTAAAAGAGGGCAAGTATGTGGAATTGTTTACAGCAAAAAGAAATTTCAAAATATGATAATGCCAGTTTCAGGAACGATTCTGTCCGTTAACATGAACATATTTCTAGATCCAACGCTTTTTAACCTGGAGCCATATAGGCATTGGGTAATGATAATTGATATGTTGAATCCTGGCGAATTGAACGAACTTCTTTCTAGTGACGAGTATAAAAAATTAATAGACTGTATAATAAAATGATATTTGAATACCTCAAATTAAACTTAAATATTGATGATAATGACTTTAATGCTATTTATCCAGAATGGGTTAGAACACATGCACAGAGACATTGGACGCCACTCGAAATTTCAAAAAAGGTAGCGGAGTTTTTGGTTGACAAACCAGGAACGAAAGTTTTAGACATAGGCTCGGGCCCGGGGAAATTTTGTATGGCGGGAGCAACATTTACAAAAGGACATTTCACTGGTGTGGAACAGCGTTACAGTCTGGTTAAATTATCAAAAAAATTAGCTCAAAGTTATCGAATTAAAAATATTGATTTCATTCATGCTAACATCACATCAATAAAATTTAAGGACTACGAGTCATTTTATTTTTATAATTCATTCCATGAGAATATTGACTTCACCGCAAAAATTGACAATACGATTGAGCCTAGCGTAGAGTTATATAATTTGTATCACAAGTATGTTCGTGAGCAACTATCACTTGCACCCATAGGGACTCGACTGGCTACCTACTGGAGTGCAATGAAGGAGATTCCCTCAAGCTATAAAATCAAATGTTCGTTTCTTGATGGAATATTACTATTCTGGGAAAAAACACGCTAACCCCTTTATTCCTAAGCATAAAATCAAAAAAATTGATAAAAAGAATCAAAAATATTATCAGCTATTTGCATCAAATAACAATAGAACAGTGTGCAGGCGAAGTTTCTCCCTACCTGGAAGTAAACCTTTTGAACGGGAAATATATATTGGATACGGCCAAAGTAAATTATTCTTATGGTTCATTACATAAAATTTTCGACCAAACATTTCACGATTTTAATCTTCAAGAAAGAGAAATAAAAAATGCTCTTATTCTTGGATTTGGAGCGGGGAGCGTGGCTTTTTTACTGACTGAAAAATACGGTATTGGATGTGAAATAACAGGAGTTGAAAAAGACCCAGTTGTGATTTATTTAGCGCGTAAATATTTTAATTTGAAACAATTTGGAAGTTTGCAACTTATTTGTGAGGATGCCTATAATTATGTACAAACAACGAATAAAAAATTTGATGCAGTTATTGTTGATATATATATCGATGAGGAGGTACCCAGATGTTTTCATCAGAAGGAATTTTTGATGCAAGTAGATCGCCTTTTACAGAATAATGGTGTCTTATTCTTTAATAAAGTGGTTAATAATCCAAAACAAGAATTAGAATACTATGAGTTAGCTTCAAGCATCGAGGAAATATTTGGAAGTAGTTTAACTTACAAATTAAAAAGAAACGGAACGAATAACAATATAATAATTCATGACAAAAGAGTTACTATTACTGAATCCACATTTGTCAAAGAATCAGAAAGAAACAAGTGTATTACCAATAAAATGATCCCACCAATCGGTATATAATTTAAAAATGACATGAAGAAGATGGAGAAAAAAATTAGTGGATTTAAATAAGAAAGGAAACTTTTTGAAATTCAAAAAACTGAACAGCATGAGAAAGTTTATCAAAGATTATAGTCATTATTTTGTTGATATATGGCAGTACTTAATTATTATTCTCATTATGATAATTGCGGCGATTTTTATTCTGTAATGGTCACGGCAGTTTTTAAAATTGAGATGTAAAACTATTCGCGGCCTGGGTTTTAATTTGAATAATAGCTTAAAACAAGGTTTATGAAGAGATGAGGAGAATACAATTAAAATTATTAAATGGAAATATGAATATACTAGATAAATTAAAAACGCGACTTGGGCCATTAGGTGACCACGCTCATTATGCTCATGGCTATTTTACATACCCTAAATTAGAAGGTGAAATAAGCAATAAGATGATATTCAACGGTAAGACGAAATTAGTTTGGAGTTTGAACAATTATTTAGGATTGGCAAATCACCCCGAAGTAAGAGAAGCAGATAATGAAGGAGTCCGAGCATATGGCCTTGCACACCCAATGGGAGCAAGAATAATGAGTGGAAATAGCAAATTGCATGAAGAATTTGAAGCAAAAATTGCTGATTATGTTCAGAAAGAAGATGCCTTTTTATTGAATTATGGTTATCAGGGAATGTTATCCATAATCGATAGTCTTGTTGATAGACATGATGTTATTGTATATGATGCTGAATCGCATGCCTGCATTCTTGATGGAATGAGGTTGCACATCGGAAAACGATTTGTTTTTAAGCACAATGATATTGAAGATTGTAAAAAACAATTGGAGCGTGCAAAAAAGGTTACTAAAGAAACGAAAGGTGCAATTTTAGTAATAACAGAAGGCGTTTTTGGAATGCGTGGAGATCAAGGTATACTTAAAGAAATTGCAGCATTAAAAAAACAATTTAATTTTTCATTGTTAGTAGATGACGCGCATGGTATAGGCTGTATGGGAAAAACGGGTGCTGGAACGGGTGAAGAGCAAGGGGTTCAAAATGAAATTGATTTTTACTTCGGTACTTTTGCAAAATCTTTTGCTGGTATTGGTGCATTTATAGCAAGCACCAAAGAAGCGATCTTATTTTTAAAATATAATATGCGTTCGCAGATTTACGCAAAAGCATTACCAATGCCAATGGTTTATGGTGCTTTAAAGCGTTTGGAATTAATGCGGACCAAACCAGAGTTGCGCGAGCAACTTTGGAAAATTACTCACGCTTTACAAAAAGGGTTAAAAGAGGCGGGTTTTGATATTGGTAATACGAATTCTCCTGTAACACCTGTTTATTTGAATGGAACAATTGCAGAAGCAACAGCATTGGTTAGTGACTTGCGTGAAAATCATCAGGTATTTTGTTCAATGGTTGTTTATCCGGTCGTACCGAAAGGAATGATTATTTTAAGATTGATTCCAACAGCTACTCACTCGGTACAAGACGTGAATACAACAATACAAATTTTTAAGGAAATCAGAGCTTCTTTAAACGCAGGGAAGTATAAACAAAAAGTTGTAGAAGCAATCTAATTTGTAAAATATGAAACAAGATAAATTTGTTAATCGTCATAATGGGCTTGGTTCGGTAGACATAAAAGAAATGTTAAATACAATTGGTGTTTCTTCACCGAATGAATTAATTGACAAGACAGTTCCTGCTGACATACGGTTGGCTGACCTTTAATTATGTCGAAAGGCCTTTTAAGTGATCATTGGAACATAAACGGTATTTAAAATTAGCAATGTTAGCATTTCGGGAAATCATAATGGATATGGTACTTCATATGCAAAATACCAGTACCATTGAGTACTTGATTAAAAATGCAATTCGATATAGGTTTGAAAATGTGCCCAGTGAACGGAATCGGTTTTTAAAACTATTTAATTCAGATACAATTTTTCAACTTCAGCAAATCCACAATGACAAAATGGAACGAAATCTCATTGAAACGCAACGTGTACTTAAAGTGATTATAAGAGAAAATAATGTTACGACATCAAGGAAGAAGAAGAACATTTAAACACAACTTAAAACTTGCAGTACTATTGTCCGCAACAGCTGGCATTGTTAACGTAGGAGGCTTTATCTCATTTGCCATTTATACAACTAATGTTACCGGTCATGTGGCTCTTTTTGCAAAAGAACTCTCAGAGGGAAATTTTCACTTAGCAAGGATCATTGCTTTATGGATGGTGTTGTTTTTAATGGGTGCTTTTTTTTCGAACTCAATAATTTACACAATGAGCAGAAAAGCACCTCGATTTTCATATGCATTGCCGCTTTTAATCGAGGCAATTATTTTGTTATGTGTCGGCTATGTTAGTCAAAACTATAAGTACAGTATTGAAAGAGATCATTTTCTTGCTGGTAGTTTATTGTTTGCGATGGGAATGCAAAATGCAATGGTAAGCGTCGTTTCAGGTTTTGTGGTGAGAACAACCCATTTAACGGGGCTATTTACGGACCTAGGGATAGAATTATCAACACTATTTCATCGCAAGCCAAAGGAAGAACCAGAGCTGAACAGAAAAATCATTTTGCGTAGTTCTATTATTGTGATGTTTATCTCAGGAGGGATGATTGGTGGAATATTGTTTCAATATATCCATCACAGGATTTTTGTTGTAGCTGCGTCCATTTTAATTATAGCATTGTTTTATGATAGTGCCCAAGTTGCACTTTTTAAGCTTAAAAGGAAATTACTAAAATGATTGTTTATATTCTATCATTATCATAAAGCAAAAGCGACAATATACTGGCATATTAAGTATATAATTATGCTGGCAAAATCCTTATAGATGCACTAACATAATGCTAAAAGAAACCCTGAAATTAATTAACCCTTTTAGAAAGGGAACAAAACTTTATAGCATTGTGAAGTTAAAATGTCCACGTTGCCAGGAAGGGAATTTATTTCTTACTCAGAACCCTTACAACCTAAAAATGTTTGATAAGATGCCAGATAAATGTACTGTTTGTGGCGAAGATTTTTTGAGAGAATCTGGATTTTATTGGGGAGGTATGATGGTAAGTCACGCTACCACAACGGTGGTCGCGGTTATTGTACATCTTATTGTATACTTCTTTGCGGGTTGGGAAATTACACCCAATATAATCAGTATAGTTGCAGTTATTTTACTCATCTTTCCTGTTGTTTTTAGAAACTCAAGAGCGATATGGATAAATTTCTTCGTAGACTATAATCCAACTACTAATAAGAATGAAAAAATGTAGTAAAACCTGGCTGGATGTTATTAATTGACATAAAAGGAGCAGAAAAACAATAAAATGTAATAGGAAAAAAAACAATTAACATAAAACAAAAAAATGAAGCAAGCATCAATTACAGGTTGGGGAACGTATGTACCTGAAAAAATACTAACAAATGCTGATCTTGAGAAAATGGTGGATACATCCAGCGAATGGATTATTCAACGAACAGGGATAGAAAAACGCTATATAGCAGCACCTCAAGAGTTTTCTTCGGACCTTGCTATAAAAGCTGTTCAGGACTTGCAGAAAAAATATAATAAATCTGTTTCTGATGTTGATTTTATAATTGTTGCCTCATCAACCCCGGATTTTTTTTTCCCAAGTCTTGCCGCGCAGGTACAACACGGGCTTGAAATCAGATCCGCCGGTGCAATAGATGTTAGTGCTGCTTGCGCCGGGTGGACGTATGGACTTATCTTGGCTAATAGTCTAATAAATTCAGGTGCTTTCAAAAAAATACTTGTCATTGGAGCCGAAGTATTATCTAAAACTATTGATTATGCAGATAGGGCAGTCTGCATACTTTTTGGTGATGGGGCTGCTGCAACACTTGTTGAGGCAATTGAAGGAGAAAGTGATTTTTTAGGAACTCATTGTGGTAGCGATGGTTCATTTGGTTCTATTTTGTATCGGAATGCAGTTTCAACAAAAATGAATAATCATCCAATTATAGCGGACCATAAGGTTCATCAGGACGGGTTAAAAGTTTTTAAATGGGCTGTGACGAATATCCAAAAAAGCATTTTAGCGCTTTTGGAGAAATCCAATTATTCACTTGACAAAATAGATTGGTTTGTACCACACAGTGCTAACTTACGGATGATAGAAGCAATTTGTCAAGGTTTGGAATTCCCTATAGAGCGAACGCTTGTGAGCGTATGCAACTACGGAAACACTTCTACTGCAAGTATTCCGCTCGCAATAGTTGAAGGAATAAAAGCAAAAGCATTTAAAAAAGGAGATATTGTTTTAGTTTATGGATTCGGTGGCGGCTTGGTTCATGCTGGATGCATTATAAAATGGAATATTTGAATGAGATATCAGCTGGTAATTATAAAAAATAGCACCTTTTATAGCACCTTTTTAATTTGGGACAATCGTAGGAAAAATAGGAAAACCCCTGATAGGCTACTATCAAGGGTTTTAAGTGTGGTACCCACTGGGATCGAACCAGTGACACAAGGATTTTCAGTCCTTTGCTCTACCAACTGAGCTAGGGTACCAACGTTATTAGGGTTGCAAATGTATAAAATTATTTAATACAACAAAAAATCTTTTAGAATTTCTAAAAGATTTTACCACCCAGCTATAATTCAACACATTGAACATTGCTGATCGGGGTAAGTGTTAATGCGGCTTCTAAACATCCAACCCTTATCTTTTAATTTTCAGTACTTTTGCAATGTTTAAATAAGACCGATTCATGAATTTAATAGTTGACATTGGAAATACGCGTGTTAAAGCTGCGCTATTTGATAACGGAGAATTGAAAAATTTCTTTGTGTTCGATAACCAGCAGGAACTATTAAAATCCTCGCTTTTTTCAAGCCATAAAATTTCAAATTGTATTCTGGGATCTGTTGTAAATGAGATAGATACTTTTGTATCAACACTGAAAACCAAAACCAACGTATTGCTATTTACAAGTGAAACGCCTACACCCGTAAAGAATTTATATAAAACAGCTCATTCCCTGGGCAGCGACCGGTTAGCAGGCGCTGTGGGAGGCAATGCCCTGTTTCCGGATAAAAATATACTGGTAATTGATGCAGGCACCTGTATCAAATACAACTTTGTAACGTCTAACAACGAGTACATTGGAGGAGCTATTTCAGAAGGCCTGCAAATGCGATTCAAAGCCCTGCATAAGTTTACTTCACGATTGCCGTTATTGGATATCGATGAAAATTCGGATGTTTTTATCGGCACAACCTCTCATGAAAGCATCATTTCGGGAGTGCAAAATGGAGCCATCGCTGAGGTGGAAGGGTTTATACAAGCTTACAAACAACGTTACAGCGATATAAACATTATAATTACAGGTGGGGATGTTAATTTTTTTGAGAAACGGTTAAAAAAGCCCATCTTTGCCGATTCATTTTTGATACTGAAGGGATTGAATGTGATTTTGGAATATAATTTAAATAGAAAGTAAATATGTTACGTGTAAAAAACGATTGTCAATTAAGAGTAACCATTCTATCATCCCTGTTTTTTGTTGCTTTGCATTTTTGTTCCTTTGGACAATCCAGTAATACAAGTTCCCCATACTCCCGTTATGGAGTAGGGGATATGGTAGGTAAAGGATATGCTCAGGGATTTGCTTTAGGAGGAACCCACATTGCACTTCAAAATGATTCTTCACAATTGTTTTTTATCAATAATGGAAACCCGGCATCTTATGGAAACCTGAGCTTAACAACTGCTGAGCTGGGATTAAATTATTCCCTTATTAAAATGCAAAACAAAACAACGCAGAGTGTTGCTCACAATGCTGCATTGGCTTATGTTGCATTGGCTTTCCCAATAAAAAAATGGTGGGGAAGCAGTATCGGACTTATTCCTTTTAGTTCTGTTGGATATGCAATATCTACTCATCAGGAGCTTGCAAGTGCTGGTGATGTAGAGTTTTTGTATGAAGGAAGTGGTGGAATTAATCAGGCTTATTTTGGAAATGCCATTAAACCTTTGTATGGAGTACCGGGTGCATTTTTGAAATCAAAAAAATATGAACGTTTATTACAGGAAAACAAAAAGCAGGAGATCAATAAAATTTTGAAACGAAAAAGACGTTTACAAGGCTTATCGCTTGGAATGAATGTTTCATACCTGTTTGGGAACATTGAAAACTCAAAACGTTCTATTTTTCAATCAAACATTACCACCCTGTTAAATACAAGATCTGTAACATCAACACGTATTTCTGATGTGTTTTTGGATTATGGCTTACAGTACGCATTTGTAATAGATACACTAAATGGAAG
>DAORKB010000038.1:0-19589 GCA_035439365.1 Bacteroidia bacterium | reverse complement strand
TTTTTATTGTCGAAAGCACAGAAGTGATATCACAACCTACTCTCCCAAACAAACATATCTTTAAACTGCAATCTTAAATCGGTAGGTTCCTTAAATAACCCGTAAACAGTTGAGCCGGAGCCGCTCATAGCAGCATACACAGCTCCTTTGGCATAAAGTTTTTCTTTTATTGTTTCTAATTGCGGATGTGCCGCAAATACCGATTTTTCAAAATCATTGTGAATATTATTTTTCCAATCTTCAATGGGAAGGTTTAAAATGTCTTCTTCTAAAGAGCGAACAGGTTTGGCTGGTGTTACCAAACTATAGGCAGTAGCTGTATTTACATGAATATTCGGATAAACCAGTGCAATGAAATAATTACTCAGATCCAAATCTATGGATTCATACGTATCTCCTTTCCCTTCTGCAAATACGGGCCTATTTGTTATAAAAAAAGAGCAATCACTTCCTAGTTGTCTTGCATAATGATGCATTTCTCCCCAGGAAATACCCAATTCGAATTGTTCATTTAATAATTTAATAAAAAACGCTGCATCTGCAGAGCCACCACCGAGTCCTGCTCCAATAGGGATATGTTTTAGTAAATGAATTTTTACAGGCGGGAGAACATAATCATTGCGGATAAGTTTGTATGCTTTAGTACATAAATTATCTTCGGGTTTTCCGGGAATTTCAATTCCAGAAGAAATAAAAGTAACATCCGATGCTCCTTTATCCTTGTTTTCAATTACTTCCAAAGCATCTTTTATCTGAACCGGATAAAATACACTTTCAATATTATGGAAATTGTCGGATCGTTTTTCAATGATATTCAGACCGATATTGATTTTGGCGTTTGGAAACGTGATCATTTTTTATTTTACAAAAAGGGCTCATTCACCTTTTCAAGTGGATAAGCCCCTTTTCTTTACGTTGCTAAATTTATTTTATATCGTTCATAATAGCGATTGTTTCATTCAGGTAAATATCCTTTTTAATGGATTTATACCATTCTTTCGCTTTATTTTGTTTAACTGTATCACTTCCCATAGTTGTTACATCAGCTGCCAACGGAGCAACTTCAATTCCGGGAATTTCTTTATCCAAACTTTCAATCTTTTTTGCTTCGGCTTTATATTCCTTTTGTTCAGCCATGTATTTATCGTAATTTAAAGACACCTTGGTTTCATCTTTTTGCTTTTTAAAGCGTTTTGCAGCTTCATTCAACAATTCAAATCCAGGGTTATTTTTCACACGGCTTTCGCTATTTGCTTTTAATTTACTTAAAGAGTAAGACGGTTTAAGTGCTTTATAAGGCGCTGCAGGAATTTCATCCCAGGTCATCGGATAATCTTGCTCTTTTTCACCTTGCTCCAATAAATAATATGGATCCGGTAAAACGATATCTGGAATCACCCCTTTTAATTGAGTTGCACCTCCATTTACTCTGTAAAATTTTTGCATAGTAATTTTTACGGACCCTAATGGTTTAATACTCGCAAATTGTGGAGTTAAATAATCATCCAAATCGTAAAAACGCTGAACAGTACCTTTACCAAAAGTCGCAGGTGAAGTACCTACAATTACTCCTCTGTGATAATCTTGTATTGCTGCTGCTAATATTTCTGATGCTGAAGCTGAGTTTGAGTTTACAAGGATGGTTAATGGTCCGTCATAAAAAACACCAGGTTCTATATCAGACATCACATTCGCGGGTTTAATCTTTTCTTTGGTTTGTACAATCGGCCCCTGATCAATAAATAATCCAGCCATTCTAACTACATCAGGCAACGATCCTCCGCCATTATAGCGTAAATCCAAAATAACACCTTCCACTTTTTCATCCTTCAATTTTTGAAGCTCTTGTTTCACATCAGTAGCACAACTTCTTCCTCCTCTGCCTGAAAAATCAGCATAAAACTCAGGTAGCTTGATATATCCCAATTTCTTTTTTCCTTTTAAAATAACCGATTGTGCATAGGTTTCTTCAATGACTACAATGTCACGGATGATCGGAATAACAATAACACTTGCATCTGGTTTTTTAACCGTCAAACGCACCTCTGTACCTTTTTTACCGCGTATCAATTGAACCGCTTCATCCAAACGCATATCAGTAATATCAACCGGATCAGCAGTACCTTGTGCCACTTTCATGATTACATCTCCTACTTTTAATTGTCCCTGACGATAAGAAGCACTTCCTACAATAATGTTTGCTACTTTAATCAACCCGTCTTTCTCCTGCAATTGTGCTCCAATGCCTTCCAACTGACCGGACATTCCGATGTCGAAATTGGCCTTATCTTTTGGTGCAAAATATTCTGTATGGGGATCGTACAAGGCTGTAATTGCATTGAAATAAGATGCTAAACGATCATTTCGCTTTAATGATTTCAAGCGTTTAAAATAATCATCATTGCTTTTCAACACTTTTGCTCGTGCAGCTGCTTCAATCTCTTCTTTTGTTTTTATTTTTAAAGAGTCATTTTTTACTTTCGCTGTATCGTTTCTTTCAATTGCCTTCTCTTGTTTTTCTGTCATATCCACAATTTGAACAAGTGTTTGGTATTTCATCGATTTATACCAGGCATCCTTCAATTCCTCCTTATTTTTTGGAAAAGAAAGTTTTTCTGCATCCAATTGAATAGAATCATTGTTTGTAAAATCAAACGGTTTATTCAATGCTTCTGTATAATACGCTTTTGCTTCATCTATACGTTTATCAATAATTTCAAGAGACTTGTTAAAAAAATTAAACTCCCTGTTTTTTATTTCATCATCGATGCTACGTTCAAATTTCTTTAATTCCTCAACATCCGATGCAATTAAAAATTTTTTACTAAAGTCAAGGCGCTCAACATAAATTTTGAATACTTTTTCAGAAAAATCATCATTCATAACCAATGGTGAATAATGAAATTGCGCAAGACTTTGCACCAACGTCTGATCTATGGCTTCTTCTTTTTGAGAAAGAACCGGGCGGTTAATATACGTGTAAGAGACCAATGCAACAGCAATGGCAGGAAGAAACAACAATAATTTTTTCGACTTAAACATAGATTAGAATATTATATTATTTGTTTACGAATTTACGAATTTATATATTCAAAACACAGGTGATTTCACATTAATTAACGAATCCACAATCTTGTTCTTTCCTTCATTATACGCAGGTTTTCAAAAAAAATATTCATTTTAAAGATGAGCGGTTATATTTCCTGATCGCAGGTAAAATAAAGGTTCTGCCTTTTTCAAATTTCGGATGAATTTTTATCCTAGTTTTGCAATATGAAAATGCCTTCAATCAATGATCTGAAAAAAGAATTAAAAGCCTATTCGACACAGGAGTTAATCGAGTTTTGTATACGTCTTGCCAAAAGTAAAAAAGAAGCCAAAGAGCTGCTTTGCTATTTAATGTTTGAAGCGCAGGATGAAAAGCAATTTGTAAAGAATGTTCAATTGGAAATTGATCAGCTATTTGAGGAAATAAACAGGCAAAATGCATATACCACAAAAAAAGGATTGCAAAAAGTTGTTCGGTACCTAAACAGGTATATTCGATATTCAGATGTGGATATAACGGAAATAGAATTGAGAATTTATTTTTGTAAGAAGGTGAAAACCGAACAAATAAATCTATCACTCAGTTCAGTAATAAACAACATCTACGAAAGGGAAAAAGAAAAAATTAAAAAGTGTTTAACCAAGTTACATGAAGATTTGCAGTACGATTATCAGGAAGTAGTAATAGGATTATAGGATTTAAGGATTTAAAAATATTGTTACCTATTGTAAAGTAAACCCATTTTTAAAATATCAGTCGCTGAATTTATTGTCTGCATAGGATTTCCCTTCATATCAAGCTTGCTGATTTTGTTTTTTTCTACCACATAAAGTGTGTTATTTAACTCATCCCAAACCATCTGAATAGCTGTATAACCTGTCAAAAAGGAAGTTACACTACTTGCTGTATAAACATATTTATAAATATTTCCATTCGAAATGGCCAATAAATATGTATTCTTATCCAGTTTCAACACATACTTGATTTCGCCTGGTAATTTATATGGATATGGTTCCCAAAGGCTGTTAGCAATTCGATCGTACTCTTGAATTACGCCTTGTCCGGCTTTATTTCCAAAAACCATTACATGAGCATCATCTCTTTCACAAAAAGAAGTTACTTCCTGTTCCATGCTTAAATTTTGTTCCGCAACACCAGTTGAATAGTAACACACGAGTTTCTGCTCCTTGGTTATTTTATTTTGTTCTTCTGCGATCAAGTGCTGATCATTAAGACACATTTTTTTTACCACGTAGCCTGAAAGAGCCGTTGCATTGTATGTAATATTTCCGGTATGATCATATCCTTTTACCAGTTCGTTGTAAAAAGAAATATAATACCGATCATTTTTTTCATAAAAACCTGTAAAATAGGGAACGCTGGAGGATGGTACCACAGGCACATTTACAACAACCCTCTTATCACGCAATGCTATACCTGTAAAATTTCCGGTTGCATTTCCACAATGAAAAAGCTCCTGAAAATAACTGTTCACCGAAAGTTCCAAATGATCTCCGGAAAAATTTGTATAGGACACAACTGTTCCTGCACTGTCTATTGTTGAAATAGCTGTTTGAGAAGTCGTAGAAACAGTTGCTATCATTATCTTTTCAAGCACTCTGGGAATAGCAATAATATAAACAGGAATATAGGTATTGACATCATTTGTTCCATCCGAAGCGAAAATGCATAATTTATAAGCACCGCTTTCCAAATGAATATTGTCTAAGAGATAAGAAGTGTTAATGACCTGGTCATTGGATGAAACATCAACAGAAAGTGTTCGGTGAACCGGTTGTTCCTGCTCATTCAACAATGTAATGGCAACTTTTTTTAAAGATGACTCATCCGAAACGTTACCTTGAACAATTAATTCATCACCCACATTAAATGCTTGATTATAAACTGGAACCGAAATCGTGATAACGGGAGGTTGCGTGTCACCTTCCTTTTTACAGGCAAAAAGTAAATTAATCAAAATACTCCAGAAATAAAAATATTTTTTGCATGTATTCATTACCTAAAGTTACTAAAAAAATAAAAGATGCTCCTCTTAAAATGTTCCACGCAAACTACATTGATTTCATTAGGTTTTAGAGGCGCGCCGTGTCAGATATTTTTATTTTGATACAATTTCATTTCCTTATTTTTTGTTAATAAGATGTGAATGATCTGTTTAAAATAATATTTTTCTTCATACTGTTTTATTTATTGATAAATTTGCTTCATGACTGATTTTACTACAAAAAATGATATTAATTCCCGCAGGCGAGTGAGCAAACCAACACCGATACAACATTTGGATAACGGGAAAATACAACCTCAGGCAGTAGAACTTGAAGAGGCTGTATTGGGCGCATTGATGCTGGAAAAAGACGCATTAACAAATGTGATTGATATTTTAAAAGCTGAAAGTTTTTATAAAGAATCGAACTCCCGCATATTCGGTGCTATTGAACGCTTATTTACCCGCTCAGAACCTGTTGATATTTTAACAGTAACACAAGAATTAAAAAAAACCGGTGAACTGGACCTTGTTGGTGGCGCCTATTACATCACACAACTTACGAATCGTGTAGCATCTGCAGCTAACGCCGAATTTCATGCACGTATCGTAGCTCAAAAGCATATTCAACGGGAGTTGATCCGTATTTCTACAAAAACCATCAACGATGCTTATGAAGAAGGATCGGATGTATTTGATTTATTAGACAATGCAGAAAAGAATCTATTTTCTATTGTAGAAGGCAATATCAAAAAGAATTACGATAAGATGAGTACACTTATCCGTAAAGCGATTGATCAGATTGATACTGTAAGAAATAATAAAGGAAATTTTTCAGGAGTTCCATCTGGTTTAACAGCACTTGACCGGCTCACATCCGGTTGGCAAAAATCAGATTTGGTAATTATTGCAGCCCGTCCGGCTATGGGTAAAACAGCACTGGTATTAAGTGTCGCCAGAAATGCCGCAGTTGAGTTTAACAAACCTGTCGCTATTTTTTCGTTGGAGATGTCATCTCTTCAATTGGTAACACGTTTAATTGCGAGTGAATCGGAGTTATCGGGTGAAAAACTAAAAAAAGGAACACTGGAAGATCATGAGTATGAGCAACTAAATAACAAAATAAAAAAATTAGCAGAGGCACCTTTATTTATTGATGATACACCTGGTTTATCAGTATTTGAGTTAAGAGCCAAAGCAAGACGATTAAAAGAACAGCACAAAATTGAAATGATCATTGTTGATTATCTTCAATTGATGACAGCCGGTGGTGAAGGAAAAGGAAATCGTGAACAAGAAATTGCTACCATCTCACGTTCGTTAAAAGGTTTGGCAAAAGAGTTAGAGGTTCCGGTTCTGGCGCTTTCACAGTTGAGTCGTGCTGTTGAAACCCGTGGTGGGGACAAGCGCCCGCAATTATCCGATTTACGTGAGTCTGGAGCAATTGAGCAGGATGCCGATTTGGTAATGTTTATCCACCGTCCGGAATATTATAATATTACAGAAGATGAAAATGGAATGGACACGCGTGGTATGGCAGAACTGATTATTGCGAAACATCGTAATGGCCCGGTAGATTCTGCAAAAACCAGATACATCGGTCAGTTTACAAAATTTACGGATTTGGATTCTATGGATCAGGATGCCGGTTACTCTGCTGGTACCAGTGCTATTGCACCATCATCGGAATTTGACAACCCTTCAAATTCCGTTATTCGGGGCTCCAAAATGAATGATATAGAAGAAGATCATCCTTTTTAAACATATGAAAAAAGCAGTTTGTATATTTCTTTTCTCCTTGATTGCGATGGTTTCGCAAGCTGCTTACATTTTAATACCTATGGATCTTGCACAAAAGGATCACTTAAAAGCATATGGTATTGCTTATTGGGTACTTAAACATGACCTGGAAGTGCATTGGCTACTGAACTACCGTGGCGGGAGTTTTATGATAAAAGATGCAAAAGAAATAGAAAACGAGTGTACGATCAGAGGTGTTAGTTTTGAAGTAATTGCTGACTCAAAGTCAACTTCAATATTGACAGAGATTTCTAATCCGGAGATAAACATGGAGGATGTGAAGTTGGAAAAGGCACCCAAAGTTGCAGTTTATTCTCCTAAAACCAAACAACCCTGGGATGATGCAGTAACATTGGTTCTTACTTATGCGGAAATCCCCTATGATGTTATTTATGATGAAGAAATAATTAAAGATAAATTGTTGACCTATGACTGGCTTCATCTTCACCACGAAGATTTTACAGGACAGTACGGCAAATTCTGGTTCCCATACCACAATGCAGCCTGGTATCAGGAACAACAACGAACATTAGAGTCCAGCGCCCATGCATTGGGATTTGAAAAAGTATCACAAATGAAATTAGCGGTTGCAAAAAAAATCCGGGATTTTACATCCGGTGGAGGATTTCTTTTTGCCATGTGTTCCGCCCCGGATTCATATGATATCGCTCTTTCTGCCGAAGGAATTGATATTTGCGAAAATATGTTTGATGGAGATGGCACCACTCCGAATTACAATCAAAAACTGGATTTCTCGAGAACTTTTGCCTTCACTAATTTTAAGTTAAGCACCAACCCGAATGAATATTCAAAATCGAATATTGATAATCAAATGCGCAGGCAAAAATATGGGATCAATAAGGGTAATGATTTGTTTACACTTTTTGAATTTTCTGCTAAATGGGATGTGGTCCCAACCATGCTTTGCCAAAATCATGAGCAAATAATTAAAGGTTTTTGGGGTCAAACAGTTGCTTTTGAAAAGAGCTTTATAAAACCAGACATACTTATTTTAGGTGAAAACAAAGCTGCCAATGAAGCAAGATATATACATGGAGAATATGGCAAAGGCATGTTTACATTTTACAGCGGACATGATCCGGAAGATTATGAACATCGTGTGGAGGATCCACCAACTGATTTAAGTTTGCACCCCAACTCACCGGGCTATCGCCTGATTTTAAATAATATTTTGTTCCCCGCTGCAAAGAAGAAAAAACAAAAAACGTAGCGTATAGAAATCCCAAAGGTTTTAAAAACCTTTGGGATTTTTGCTTCCATCAATTAAACAGTTTCCAGGAAACGCCAAATTTAAATGTACGTGGAGCCATTGCATAATGCGGCGTTAGCATGTAATTATTTCCACTAAAACCGCTGTTCAGGTGTTCGATCTTAAAAAATGCATTTACTATTTTAATTTTCATATTTAAAAAGAAGTCAACCATTGGATATCCCCCATACATTCTTTGTGATTGAATATAAAATTCTCCCAACACCGGCATGTATGCATTTGAATAAAAGGCCGAGTTGTAAAACAGTTCAAAACCAATTTGCATTCGCAATGCCTTTTTAAATAAATCATTTTCATAAAACAAGGAGTGTTGGAGGATCCATTCGGGAGCAGGAATGACTGAGTAATTAGGGACATTCTGATAAATTACAGTGTTGTTCAAGTGCCAATTAAAAAAGCTGATATTTTTTTTAAGCTGAACACTAAACATATTGAATGTAGTATCATATTGCCTCGCTAATGACTGCAGATCAAAGAACAACAAGTTTTTATAAGAAGTATAATCTGCACTTAAAAATAAATCATATTTTGGAATGGATATACCTGCTGTAATTGATTGCTCACTCACTTTATCAAAATTATTTTCCCATTTAAAATGATTTGAAGAGTATTGATTAAACATAAAATCCGGAGCATATGCCGTTGACTTGTAGCTCAACGATATGCTGCTCAAACTATCTATCACTCCTTTAGAGAGTATACCGTAAATTTCATAGTCATCTTTATTATATCCGCTTAAACCATATCGGTATTGCGCCTTCCACCACAACTTATGTTTTGAATACAGGTTATTTAATTCTGCTCCCGCAAAAATATTGTTAATTGTTTTATAAATTTCACGTTGTTTAACCTCTACCAATTGGTGCTGAATGCTTGCACCCACGCCAATCATGTCCATCACTCCCCGATGTTTTTTATTATCAACGCGTTTCCATGTCAATTCATTATTCAATTTATAAATATGAGATGAATCAAATGTTTTCGTTGAATCGTAATAAATAGCTGGATAAAAAGGTAACAATGGATTAATATCATCATACGTTTGCGCCATTTCATCAAACTCTGTAGTAAGGATAAATCTGCTGGAAGGAATTATTGGTACGGAATCATTTTCCCTATGTCCTAAATTAAAATACTGCTTTACAAAAGCATTTCTGTTGCGACGGTAATTTTTTGCATTTGCAAGCTCAAATTTTGCATTTGAAATCTCACCATTAAACAACATCGTATCTGCTTTTAATCCTCCATTCTCGGTATTTTTAATTGTGTTAAAACAAACACTTGCCAATAGCATGTATCGATTATTCAATGTTTTATAATTGGAAGAAACCGCAAAAAAAGTATGGTTAGGAACCAGGTTCTGATAAAACCCTTTGGAGCGTATCCGGGAGAAATTAACCGTTACGTTCCAATTCTTTTTGATGTTATAGGAAAAGGCCATTTTAAAATACTGCTCCTGCTTCGTACCAAATACATAAAATAGATCAGCATAAGGAATACGCGTATCATAAAATTTCAAATTATACGGGGTGTAATAATACTTTTCATAATTATTTTTACCATAGTTAAACCCAAATACACGACTGGCTTTATATCGAAAATCGTCATTGGCCATACCAATATTCCCCAAAGTGTTTTTTCCAAGGAAATTGTGAAAATCCTGAAATTTGTCAAACACATAATTTGCAGAATCTGAGTATTCAAATTGATTAGCCGTATAATATTTTAATGGGAATACTTTCTTAGCGACTTTTGAGGAGTCTTTTGTACTTGCAAACAGGGTGGATGTACAGAATAAAAAAAAGATAACTACTTTTCTCACTATCAATAAATATGGTCTATTTAAACTTTGCACAAAAATAACATTAAAAATACAAACAGGCTTACTTTATCAAAGAAAACAACCGTTCGTGTGGGATAAAAGGGCATTTATGATTAATTGGCTTTTTCGTAAACGGGAAATGAGTATTTTCAAAAAATTTTTAGATTAATATGAAAACTAACACCTTCTTTTCCGTTTTATTCACTTTACTTTTTGTTCAGCTTTATGCACAATCTACAGCTGAACTTACTTCTTCTGAAATTCTTTTAAACTTAAAAAAATTAAATACAGTAGGATCTGTGTTATACGTTGCAGCCCATCCGGATGATGAAAATACACGTTTGTTAGGATATCTTGCAAAAGAAAAAAAATTAAGAACCGGCTACTTATCACTTACACGCGGCGATGGTGGGCAAAATTTAATTGGAAAAGAACAGGCGGAGTTACTTGGATTAATAAGAACCCAGGAGTTACTTGCAGCCAGGAGAGTTGATGGTGCCGAGCAGTTTTTTACAAGAGCCAATGATTTTGGATATTCCAAAAGTCCTGAAGAAACTCTTTCGATCTGGAACAAGGACAGTATTCTATCGGATGTTGTTTGGGCGATCCGAAAATTTAAACCAGATGTTATTATTTGTCGTTTCCCAACAACAGGCGAAGGAGGTCATGGTCATCACACGGCTTCGGCAATCCTTGCTGTAGAGGCATTTAATGCCGCTGCCGATTCTACTAAATTTCCTGCACAGTTAAAACATACGGATATCTGGCAAGCCAAACGAATTTTTTGGAATACCTTTAATTTTGGTGGTAACAACACCACTTCGGCTGATCAATTAAAAATTGATGTTGGTGTTTTTAGTCCATTGCTGGGTAAAAGCTTTGGAGAAGTTGCTGCTCAAAGCAGATCCATGCACAAAAGCCAGGGGTTTGGTTCTACTCCGATACGTGGAAAAAGCATCGAATATTTCAAATTTTTAAAAGGTGAGCCGGTAAAAACAGATGTCTTTGAAAATATTGATTTCACATGGAGCAGACTTCATGCAGGCAACATTGATAAATTGATTAATGATTGTATTTTAAAATTTGAGGTTCAGGCGCCCGAAAAGTCAATTCCTGCTTTAATTGATATTTATAATACCTTAAAACGTTTACCTGACAATGCGGTAGCAGGAATACCCAAATCAACAATTACTTATTGGGTAAATCAAAAATTAAAAGAAACGGAGCAACTAATTTTATCCTGTTCCGGATTATGGCTAGAGGCAAACACCGCAGATTTTATTGGAATACCAGAAAATGATGTGGTGATCAATGCTCAAATAATTCACCGCAATAAGGTTGCGGTAAAATTGAATAAAATTTCTTTCCTATCACAAACCGATACAGTTCCCCAGCTTCAATTAAACGATAACGAGCTGTACACTTTTAAACACAAAGAAAAATTAAGTGCTTCACTCCCCTACTCTAACCCTTATTGGCTAAATGAAACACATGCTCCGGCAATGTATACCGTTAATCAACAACAACTAATTGGAATGGCAGAAAATGAATCGGCTACGGTTGTTGTATTTGACATAGATGTACAAGGCTTGAATTTAAAAATTCCCAGAAAACTGGTTTATAAAAATACCGACCCTGTAAAAGGTGAAGTGTATCGACCATTTGAAGTATTGCCTCCGGCAACTGTAAACATTACCGAAAAAGTATTTGTATTTAGTGATAAAAACCCGAAAACGATTCAACTAATTATCAAAGCGAATGCTTCAAATGTAAGTGGTAAACTGGATTTAAAGGCACCAAAAGGTTGGAGCATTTCCATTAAGAATCCTGAATTTAAACTGGTAAACAAAGGAGACGAAGCAACATTAGAAGCAACTGTCATATCAGGCTCCGGCAGTGCAAATGGAGAAATTACGGCCCACCTGATCATTTCAGAAAAACAATTTAATAAGAGTATTCAGCGCATTGAGTACGATCATATTCCTTATCAATTTATTTTAAGCGATGCAAAAGCGAAGCTGGTGCTTATTGATTTAAAGAAAACAGGCACCAACGTCGGTTATGTACCTGGAGCAGGAGATGATGTAGCGGCTTGTTTAAAACAGATCGGATACACAGTTACCATTCTAACAGATGAACTCATGGCTAAGGAAGATCTTTCAAAATACAATGCTATTGTTACGGGTATCCGGGCATACAATACAAATGAACGCATGCCCATTTATTATCCCAAACTTATGGAGTTTGTAAAAAATGGTGGGAATTTAATTGTTCAGTACAACACCAATGGACGTGGTGAGTCGGTTACAAATAAAATAGGTCCTTATTCATTTAATATATCACGCGATCGCGTGACGGATGAACATGCAGAAATAAAAATTACCAACCCTAAACACGTCGCAGTTACTGCTCCCAATACGATTACTTCAACGGATTTTGAAGGATGGATCCAGGAACGTGGAATTTATTTTGCTGCCGATTGGGATAAAAATTATGAAACTATTTTTTCAATGAATGATGCCAATGAAAAAGCGAGTGATGGGAGTTTGATCATTGCAAAATATGGTAAAGGAAATTTTGTATATTCAGGACTTGTATTTTTCCGTGAATTACCGGCCGGTGTATCCGGTGCATACCGTTTATTTGCCAATTTGTTAAGCTTGCCACAAAATAAGACAGAACTAAAATGACAGAGAAAAGAGGGCGTACATCCATAAATTGGAACAACCGATATGCACTTGTAATTGGTGTATTGCTGGTACTTATTGTTTTATTTTACCTGTTTACAAAACATTTTCAATGAGTACAGTTGATTGGGTTATATTGGTTCTTACACTATTTTCCATCGTTTTGTATGGGGTTTGGAAAAGCCGGGGAACAAAAAATATTTCTGGTTTTCTATTGGCGGATAAAAAACTTCCCTGGTATCATGTTGGCCTTTCTGTTATGGCAACACAAGCCAGTGCCATTACATTTTTATCTGCACCAGGTCAGGCATACAGCGATGGTATGCGATTCGTTCAATTTTACTTTGGTTTACCTTTAGCGATGGTGGTGTTGTGCATCACCTTCATCCCTATTTTTCAACGCTTAAATGTATACACCGCTTATGAATACCTTGAAAAACGATTTGATGCAAAGACCAGGACCTTAACTGCATTTCTTTTTCTGCTTCAAAGGGGCTTATCTACAGGGATAACCATTTATGCTCCGGCAATCGTACTTTCCACCATTCTGCATGTTGATATTGTGTACACGATTTTATTCAATGGCTTAATTGTAATTGGCTATACGGTATATGGGGGTACGAAAGCCGTGTCGTATACCCAGCTTTTTCAGATGAGTATTATTTTCGGTGGTTTGTTCCTGGCTGCTTATATGGTTGTTCATTTATTACCCAAAGAAGTTGGGTTTATGGATGCCCTGCATATTGCCGGCAAAATGAATAAGTTAAATGCGATTGATTTCCGTTTTGATTTAAACAATCGTTACAATGTATGGTCAGGAATTATCGGCGGCTTTTTCTTACAACTCTCCTATTTTGGTACGGATCAAAGCCAGGTGGGCAGGTACCTTACAGGCAGCTCCATTACACAAAGCCGCCTGGGTTTAATCATGAATGGCTTCATCAAGATACCCATGCAATTCCTGATTTTCCTGATCGGTGCTTTGGTTTTTTCATTTTATCAGTTTAACCAGCCACCTGTTTTTTTCAACCCGGTTGAGGTCACCAAAATTGAAAACAGTTCTTACAAACAGGAGTTTGAACAATTAAACCATGAATATCAATTATCACAAAAAGAAAAATTAGTTCGTGTGAATGAATTGGTAACAGCTATTCACAATGATGATGAACGGGCTGTGGATGATTTACGCGGCATCATCCAGGATGCAGATAAAAAAAGCCTGGGCATACGAAATCAAGCCATTGCCTTGATAAAAAAGAATGATTCGAAAGCCGATACCAATGATACCAATTATGTTTTCCTGATTTTTGTTACCCAACATTTACCTGTTGGTGTTATCGGCTTATTGATTGCGATTATTTTTTTAGCTGCTATGGGTTCTACCGCCAGTGGTTTAAATTCGTTGGCATCTACCACGGTCGTTGATTTTTATAAACGTTATTCAAAAAAAGAAACAACAGAAAAAAGGGATCTTTCAGCATCACGGTGGGCAACCATTGCCTGGGGGGTGTTTTGTATTGTTGTAGCTTTTTATGCGAGCAGCCTGGGTAACCTGATTGAAGCCGTAAATATTTTAGGGTCTCTATTTTATGGGACCATCTTGGGGATTTTCCTGGTTGCTTTTTATCTGAAGTCCATAAAAGGAAATGCGGTTTTTTATGCAGCACTTATTGCGGAAGCGTTTATCATTTACGCCTGGAAAACAGATATGATGGCGTTTTTGTGGTTGAATGTGATTGGATGTTTGTTGGTGATGTTGATTGCTTTGTTAGTTCAGCAACTTATGAATAAGCTGTCAACTCAACAAAACGATTAAAAAAAATGCCAAAGGTTTTAAAAACCTTTGGCATTTCAATAAAACGCTACCGCTTAGGTTTATCCCTTCTTTGCTTCAGCAATTAATTTTTCTGCCATCTTCACATAATCATCATTTTTATCTTCTTTTGCTAATGCAACTACTTGTTCAGCTGTTGTGATTGCAGCTTTATTATCTTTTAATTTAGCTTGGATTTTTGCTTTCAACAATACCACCCAATATGCTTTCGGATTTTGTTCAATTGCTTTATCAACCCAACCCAAAGCTTGTTTTAAATCTTTGTTCGTTTCATAATAATAACTTGCTGCCTGAAAATAAGGTTTTGAGTCTTTAACAACACTTGACTCAATATTTTTCATGATTTTTGAATCAATATCAGCAACAACACTAAATGCTACACGTGTTTGTTCCCATAATAATTCAATATTTGCTGAGCTTGGTGTTACATCAGCAACGTTAAATGTTAGCGTTTCAACCTTACTTGATAAAGCACTTGGTTTCACTTTAAAACGCAACACTTCGTTTTCTGCTTTATATTCTGCTACATTTCCTGCAAGCGTTAAATCTTTGTAAAGCATAATGTCCCAGCTGTCTTTATTGGGAACCGAATAAATTCCGTAGGTGCCAGCAGTTACTGGATTTCCTTCAACTTTTACATCTTCACCAAATGTAATTTTTGTTGTTTGATTTGCACCGGTGCGCCATGTTTTGCCAAAAGGAACCACATCGCCAAATATCACACGATTTTTAATACTTGGGCGTGAATACTCAATGGTAATATCTGATAGTGCAAATGCTTGTTTTAATGTTTGAAGCGGGCTTGGAGCCGGGACTTTTAATTGTTGAGCTGTTACCGAAAAGCTCATGATTGTTAGTGCTGAAACAAAAAAAGCACGCATTAATTTTGTAGTATTTTTCATTATAATAATTGGTTAGGGGTTAGTTTAAAAAAAATTACAGGGCAAAAATAATCATTCTGGTTCTAACTGTTTCCCATCAATTGTTAAAAGTCTGGTCGATTAATTAATTATAATTGACAGGTGTTTCCATTAAACTATTAACTTCACGTCTTCCAAATTTTAAGTTATATGAAATCAAGCACATACACTTTTATTCTTTCTTTATTTGCATGTACGCTACAAGCGCAACAACCAATCATCCCGGTTAGTGAAAATTTGGTTGTTGAAAATATTCCTGCTATACCTCTAACTATATCAGAAGATTCAAAAGCTTATACTGAATATAGAGGTGCTTCATTTGTAGCCTGGAACCCGTTAAAGAAAGAAATTTTAATTTCAACACGTTTTGGAAACAGCGAACAACTTCATTATGTTAAGGGACCTGGAGCTGATCGTAAGCAGCTTACTTTTTTTGGAGAACCTGTTTCCAATGCTAATTTTGAACCGATTCAGGGAAATTATTTCTTGTTTGCAAAGGATATTGGAGGGAATGAATTTTCCCAACTTTACCGCTTTGATATTGCAACCAATAAAATAACGCTCCTAACAGATGGTAAACGCTCTCAAAATGGTGGTGTACAATGGAATACAAAAGGCGATAAAATTGCATATTCGTCTACACAGCGTAATGGTGCCGACAGAGATATTTATATCATGAATCCACTTGATCCGACTTCTAATAAACTCGTTAGTGAAAATAAAGGAGGTAGCTGGGGGTTGTCGATTGGTTTCCTGATGATGCGAAACTAATTATTCAGGAAGGTATTTCTATTAATGAATCACGTCTTTACTCATTGGATATTGCAACAGGTACAAAAACACGCTTGCTTCCTGAAAAAGACGAACGTGTTACCTACGGAGGAGCTGCCATAAAAAAAGATGGCAAAGGAATTTATCTCATCACAAATAAAGACAGTGAGTTTAATCGTTTAGCATATTTTGAGTTCGCATCAAAAAAATTGAATTTTATTACCACATCCATTCCCTGGGATATAGAAGAAACTGTACTTTCAAAAGATGGCAATAAGCTCGCATTCATTGCAAATGAAAATGGAATATCAAAACTTTATTTAATGCAAACTGCTACCAATAATTTTACTGCTGTTGCTAATTCTCCAATTGGTGTGTTTCATAATATACAATGGGCAGCTGATTCAAAATCAATCGGTTTAACCATAAGCAGTTATCGCTCTTCGGCAGATATATATGAGTACAGCACGCAAACGCAAGAATTTATCCGATGGACAGAAAGTGAATTGGGAGGAATGGATATTTCCTCACTTCAGGAACCAACATTAATTTCATGGAAATCATTTGATACAAAAAATATTTCCGGCTTCCTTTATAAAGCGTCATCAAAATTTTCGGGTAAGCGACCTGTAATGATTAACATTCACGGCGGTCCGGAGAGTCAATACCGACCAGGCTTTATAGGTAGAAATAATTATTATTTAAATGAATTAGGTATTACTATTATTTTTCCAAATGTGAGAGGATCCGCAGGTTATGGTAAAACATTTTTGGATGCCGACAATGGAATGAAACGATTGGATTCACCTAAAGATATTGGAGCATTGTTGGATTGGATCGCTACACAACCTGATTTGGACAAAGACCGGGTAATGATAATGGGTGGAAGTTATGGCGGCTACATGACCTTAGCTACTTCGTATATGTATAGCAATAAAATAAAATGTTCAATGGATGTTGTTGGTATTTCACATTTTGGCACCTTCTTAAAAAATACGGAAGCCTATAGAAGAGATTTAAGAAGGGTTGAATATGGTGATGAACAAGATCCGAAGATGGCGGATTTTTTTGAAAATATCGCACCTTTAAATCACACAGCCGAAATTAAAAAACCGTTATTTATAGTACAAGGTGAGAATGATCCCCGTGTACCTGCAAGTGAGGCTATTCAAATGAAAGACAAGATCAAAGCAAATGGTGGTGTTGTATGGTTTTTAATGGCCAAAGATGAAGGACATGGATTTAAGAAAAAAAACAATGTTGATTTTCATTTTTACTCGACTGTGGAATTTGTGAAAGAGTATTTGTTGAAATAAAAATGATTTACTCGGCATTATCCGGTAAATAACCATGCTCATACAAATCTTTAATTAGAACAGGATTAAACTTGTCAACACCATTTTGATTTAAATGATTCTCATCAAAATAATCTTTTTTTGAATCTAATATCAATGTGCGTGAATAATCCCAATAAGTCACTCCCATTGAGCTTGTAGCCGATAGGGCCTGTTGATAAAACTGATTGTGGTTACTGTTCTTTTGAAGTTCCAAAGGTATAGGATGTGTTACAGCGATTACCTTTATTTGAAGCGATTTAAAATAGTCCAATATCTTTTTGAGATACGTTAATTGATCCTTGTTTAAATTATAATAGGATATGTATTTATCTTTTTTCATAGCTTCAGCCGTTCTCTTATTCTCACTGTAACCATTCATTACATAGGCTGTATCCTGGAAAGAAGGAGCTTCATTTAAACGCATCATTCGTAATGTTGCCATATTCAATGCTCTTGGGTCTTTCATCGCAAATGCCATCTCTATTGCTGTTGATGAGCTTGTCATATTCTCTATTAAATCTGCAGCCGGTTCCATACCATTTTCTGACAAGGCAATATCATAAATATCCAATATGACCAGTTTACAAGAAGATGCTTTTATATAATTTTTTGCAATGTAATAGGTATTTAAAAGTGTTTGACCACTACTCCCCAGATCAAACATATTCAAATTATGCTTTCCAAATATTCTTGGATCGTAACCTCTATAAGCATGAGATGAGCCTATTACAATGATATCATATGTTTTATTCTGATCATAATCTTTAAATTTCTGAAATGTATTTCCACCTTTATAACAAAAAATACCCGAAACCCTATAAACCATAGGGACGTTATTGATCCTTATCTTATTTAAACAGTACATGGAAAATAAGTACATAAAAATAATTATGCAGGTAAAAAGAAGTGCCTTTTTTATTATTTTTCTTAATTCCATTAAAATTGAAAATATATAAAATTTGTCTTACCAAAATAACCAAACAAGAGTATCAGTAGCATCAAACCTGTGAAAACAAACATGTTTAAGGTTTTAAATTTAAAAGTATATCTTCCTTTTACTACTTTATCCATGATGGGGTCTATAACAACAAACAGTATTAATAAGAATATGGTAATTTGAAAAGAAGTATTCGGAATACGCTCAAAAGGTCCCATATCAAATGTATATTCTCTGAACAAGAATAATTTTGAAATGATTGTTCTTACATCCATCATTTCTTCTGCTCTAAAGAATATTAATGCAAAAGCCATTAAATTAAATATGATAGCAATACGCAGGAATTGAACAAATCCATTTTTTGTGTCCAAAAAATCACCGGCTTTTTTAAATGATGAACTGATCACAAAATAAACAGTATGCAAGCATCCCCATATGAGAAACATCATACTGGCCCCATGCCAAAATCCGCTTATCAAAAAAACAATTAAACTATTCAAATACCATCTGGGTTTGGACACGCGATTACCGCCTAATGGCAGATATACATACTCTCTGAACCAACTGGAAAGCGATATGTGCCAACGTCCCCAAAACTCTTTAATTGATTTAGCAGCATATGGGGTACGAAAATTTTCCATTAGTTCATATCCCATTACTTTTGCAGCGCCAATAGCTATATCGGAATACCCTGAGAAATCGCAATATACTTGAAAAGCGAACAAGTAAGCTACAAGCAAATGTAATGATCCATTTACCTGACCGGGTGAATGATAGGCATAATCAACAATGATCGCTAGCCGATCAGCGATCACAATTTTTTTGAAAAAGCCCCATAACATCATTTTCAAACCACTTACAATCCGGTCATATTCAATTTTATTTTCTCTTCTTAATTGAGGTAGTAAACGTTGTGGTCGCTCAATGGGTCCAGCAACAAGCTGTGGATAAAACATTACGTACAATGCATAAATACCAAAATGTTTTTCAGCTTTAAAACGGCCACGATAAATTTCAATTGTATAACTCATCGACTGAAATGTATGAAACGATAAGCCAATTGGAAGGAGCATGGATAAATAAGGAAAGGTATTTTTTTGGCCCGTTATGCTTTCAATATATTCAATAAAAAAATT
>DAORKB010000037.1:17743-19801 GCA_035439365.1 Bacteroidia bacterium | reverse complement strand
TTCACGATTTAAATGCCAAAGCAGGAGAAACATTTATCACCAACTATCCAAATCCATTTGTAGATAATACAACCATTCAGTTTGAAACATCAGGTGAACACACCCTTATTCAAATATTTGATACAATGGGTAAATTGGTAAAAACCTTAACCGATAAAGAATACAGCGCAGGAACTTATACACTTCAATTTGATGCAACCGGATTGCGTTCGGGAACGTATTATGCCCGTCTGCAAAACGGATTGTTCCAACAAATGAGAACAATGGTAAAGGTGCAGTAGAATGCATTCAAAATATACCGATGTGCCCATGTGTTAAATAACTGAAACCATATGGGCACATCGTTTTTTAGCTTATTTTTGTGTACAGTATCATTCTATGAAAAAAAGCGGTTTTCTTATTACCTTCTTATGTCTTTTGGTTTATTCAGTAGCGTTGTATGCTCAAAATGAAATCAAATTTTCAGATTTGGTTTTTAGAAATGATGCTGAGAAATCAGCGTTCCTGAAATTTGATGAGAAGAAGGATACGACAGATGTATTTGATTTGTTTTTTACACCCTACGAAAAATCTACCTCTGCGAATAAAGAGCTGGCATTAAAGCAAATTGATGCTTGTGTGTTAGCTTTAAAACCACTGATCGCAGAAAAATCAGAAGTAAAAAAAATAAAGATTATTTATGATTATGTACACAAGAATTTTTTAAAAGTGTACAAGATTAGCAATAGTTTTACTCAAATTTTCGAAAATGGTGAATACAATTGTCTCTCGGCCACTGCACTGTATTCAATCATTTTAAAAAGGCTGGATATACCGCTTCAAATAAAAGAAACGCCTACTCATGTTTATCTTGTAGCGTACCCAAACTCCAGTAAAGTACTAATTGAAACGACTGATCCACAAAAGGGCTATTATCAATTTACAAACAGTTTTGTCAATAAGTATGTAACAACGCTATACAATTCAAAAATGATCACAAAGGAAGAGTTGGAGTCTTCTTCAGCAAATGATTTATTTAATAAATATTTCTTTACTTCTGAAAATATAACCATTATGAACCTCGCAGGTCTTCAATTCAGCAATTATGCTTTGTACAAACTGGAGTTGGAAGATTTGAAAAATGCCAATGAGGAAGCAAAGAAGGCCTATTTTATATTTCCAAATCAACGGAATAAATTGGTGCTGGAAGCAATAGCCTTATCATTGATATCCAAAAATGGATACGATGATTTGGATAATGTTTCAAACCTTGCTTTAATTTCGAATATAGCAAAAGATAAACAAGCGGATCTTTCATCCAATGTTATTAAGGAAGAATTTTCAAAAATAGTTCAGACACAATTAATTAAAAACTCGGATTATGCCAAGTTTGATAAATCATACCAAAAATTAATGAGCGAGTTAACAGATACAACATTAAAGAAAGAGATAGGATTTGTTTATCATATGGAACTTGCTCGTTTGGGATATTTAGGTTCTAAAAGTAATGATGAAGTAGTGCAGCATTTGCATGAAGCGTACCTGGTAAACGCATTGGATGCAAACATGAGGGCGCTCGTGTCTGCTGTTTTTGAAAAATCAATTAGTCGGTATAATGATTCTCAAAGTATCATGGAAAAGGCCGACCATTTCGCAAAAAAATTCAGCTTTTTTCAGGATAGTGATTACTATTTGGATATGAAATCACGCTGTGTTTTGGATCTTGCTTATAGGAGCTATTACCTGGGAGAATTGTCTAAGGGAGACAATTATTTAAAAGATTTTGAAGGAATGATAAAAAAATATACTTCTATTCAACCAATGGCAGAGTTTGTTGAACGGGCGTATGGGCAAGCTGCAAGTGAATATTTCAAAAGAGGGAATTCAGTTAAAGCAAAACAAACGGTAAAAACAGGACTTTTATATGCTCCAAATAGTTTTGGTTTGCAACAACGGTTGGCGCAATTAAAATAATTAGTAATTATTTGCTGCTATTTTTAGTGTTTTTGTTTTTACAAATTTATTTCCCAAATCTGTTGTTCGTGTAGCGGCAATTTTTAAGTTTTCCATTATAAATCC
>DAORKB010000037.1:0-17643 GCA_035439365.1 Bacteroidia bacterium | reverse complement strand
TCTGTACCATCAAATTCATTGGAGCAGGAAGAGATAAATATTCCTGACAAAAATAAAAGCAAAAGACTACGCATTAAATTAAATTTTAACATGTGTTTAAATTATATTCCGTTTTATGAAAGAAAGTCGGCAATTCGTTTAGATGCAAAACCATCCCCATAAATTGTATTGAAATTAATTATTCTATTATTGTTTAGCAATTTAGCAATATATTTTGCTATTCCGGCATTTATGTTTTGTTTCATCAAATTGATGTGTTGTGCTGTATTTATAACAAATAGCTGATCGAATGGTAGAAATGCTTTCTTGATTTTCTTTTAGGGCAGGATAAAACTTATCAATGTCATTTTTGATCAAGCAAAGGGCTTGTATATTTGTAACGCTATAAATTGTATTCACCCTTATTTAATCTGAATAAGGCTTCTATGAGATTTGGAGTTTAAAAAGACGAAAAAATGCTTCAGAAAGGCAAAGGGTATTGCATTTTTAAATACCTTACTCCAAAAGCTTTAAGAATACCCCTTTGGGGATAATAAATCTGGTTTGATCTATTTGATTTGAAATAAATATATTGTATATTTACTTGCACCAGAATATATCGAATCCATTCAGGTTTAGCTTACCGAATAAAGAATACCGCATACAATAGTTTAGTTCAATAAGGACGTGAAGAAGGATAAACTTAATTTATTTTTCTATGAAAACTACATTCGGATTATTCCTGTTTATAATGCTGCTTCCCGTTATTTTGTTAAGTCAAGAAGATTCCTCTAAAAATGTCACAGGACTTCTGGATTATTCCATAGAAGAATTAATGAATTTAAAAGTTGTTTCCGGATCAGCTGCTGTTTCAGGGCAAAAGTTGATAGAGGCACCCTCTACGATGTTAATTATTACTGCCGAACAAATTGAAGAAAGAGGATATGAAGAATTGGGAGATGCGTTGCGAGATGTACCAGGCATCGATTTTATCCATTTAAATGGATATGCACCAACACTTATTTATTTCAGAGGAATGTACGGTGCCGAAAATTTAAGAGCCCTGCTGATGGTTGATGGGATCCCAGAAAACAATATTGCCGGAACGAGCGACATGGGAGGACCAGCTTATAGTTTGCACAATGTCGAACGTATTGAAATTATATGGGGCCCCTCGTCTGCTGTTTATGGAGCGAATGCTTTTGGAGGGATGATCAACATCATTACCAAAAAAGGAGAAAAAATAAACGGTTTACAGGTACAGCGGGGACAGGGAAATATGAATACCTCCTTTGAAAAAGCAGCAGTCGGAATGAAAAAAGGAAAATTTGATATAACCTTTTCTGGCTCACTTTTTCGTACGGATGGTCCCGTCTTTAAAAACAGAACTCCTAATTATTCAAGTTCCTACGTTGATAATGCCTATTCATTTTTCGCAGCTGTTGGTTATACTTCAGGTAAATGCAAAGCTGAAATCGGTTATAGGATGTTTGATACACCTATGGGCTGGGGTGGGATTCTAAATAGTCCTACAAAATTTTTAAAGATTCCCCCTCAGGGAAATGGGAATATAGGAACTGTGGGTATTATTGCCGAAAACTTTAGAGGTGAAAGACCGGGAAGATATGAACCCTTTTCCCGGACAGGTTATATGCAAAATACGTATTCAATAAATGATAAATGGTCCGTTTTTTCATTGGCTGAGTACCGTGAAACCGGGATCAGTGAAAAATCATATACGTACATAACTATAGATGGTACAAATATGCATCGATTGCCAACAGCACGTTATTGCAATCGTTGGGGAGGTAAAGTTTCAACGACATATGCAATTAATAAAATGCATAAAGTTTCGCTTGGTGTTGAGTTTTATCAGGATAATTTAGAGCAAGGTTCCCGAAAAATAAATCAGGATACAAATAAATATACAGTTAACGGGCAATTTAAAGTGCAAGGTTTATATACAACTTTTGCTCCCAGAGCCTTTGTGATATGGAACAATTTTGGAAGTTTTCTTCAATATGAATTGCACACAAAATGGCTAAGAGAAACCCATTTTACAGCAGGCACCCGTTTTGATGTAAACAGTGTTTATGGAAATCCACTCAGCCCCCGGATTGCGATCGTCAACAAACCAACAGAAAAATTAACTTTTAAATTACTGTATGGCGCGGCATACAGGGCACCTACCATCACAGAAATTGAACAATTTCAAAGCAATCTGGGAACGCGAAAAACACTTGCAAATTCGGATTTAAAACCAGAAAAGGTAAGGACCTATGAAGTAAATATATTTTACAATCCTGTAAAACAAGTTCTATTACAACTGAATGCTTTTCGAAATGAGTTGAGTGATATAATTATTTTAACATCGCTGGAGGTAAGTAATTTTACTCAAAACCAAAACTTGGGAAAGGCTTATGTAAATGGAATTGAAGCAAAAGTGGACCTGTCATTTTCCAAAAGAATTGCTGGTTTTATAAATTTTACACTTCAGGATGGAAAACAAACTGCAAAGCAATTTGAGAAAAGTGATACTACCTTCACTATTCCTAACATTGCAAAGGTTAAGGGAAATATAGGCTTAACATTTCGTGTAGAGAAACTGTTTAATATCAGTATAATTGGAAATTGGGTAGGAAAAAGAGAGGTGCTGGGCTCTAATCCATATGGTCCTGTAGATGGCTATTTTGTTACCAATATTGCAATCACAACACATAAATTTTTGCAAAATCATGTGTATGCAAGTTTTTCTGTTAAAAACTTGTTTAATGTCAAGTATCTGGATCCAGGTCCAAGAGCAGCGGATGGTCTATTGTATTCAACAGTATTGGAACAACCCGGAATATTGGGAATACTTAAATTGGGGGTAAGTTTTTAATGGATATGATATTCAGAAAGAAAATATCGATAGTATTTCTGTTAACCTTGTTAACAGCAATTATTTATGGACAACCGCAAACAGAAGCTGAGGAGCTGAATTTGAAAGCTGCCTTTATTTATAATTTTACCCGTTTTATTGAATGGGATGATGATGTATTTCCCAATGAATTTGTAATTGGAGTTGTTGGAAATTCAATGATAGGTGAGCCTTTGGAAGAAATAGCACAATCACATAAGGCATCCAATAAAGAAATAAAAATAAGACGATATAACTCGCTGGCTGAAATAGAAAAGTGCAACATTCTCTTTATTTCCAAAAATGTTAAAATTCCACTTGCGGATATTTTAGCAAAAAGTGATTTAAAGAAAACACTGATTGTTAGTGAAAAAGTACACTATGCGGAACAAGGTGCAGGTATTAATTTCGTAATTCTGGACAAAAAATTAAAATTTGAGGTAAACAAAAAAGCCATGACTGAGGCAGGGCTTAAAGTAAGTTCTCAATTACTAAAATTAGCAATAATCGTAGATTGAAATGCCGATATATAAAAACATATCGATTAAAAATAAATTGATCAGTATTCAATTGATCACTTCTTTTATTGCGGTATTAATTTGTTGTGTCTTATTCGTTTTTAATGATATCAAGACGTTTAATCAATCAATGGTGGAAAATAAAAATTCGATCGCAGAAATTGTTGGTGTCAATTCAATATCGCCATTGTTGTTTAATGACAAGGAAGCTGCAACACAAATACTGATGAATTTAAAAAGTAATCCTTCCATACTGAATGCTGCCATATTTGATAAAGACGGAGTTAAATTTGCCCAGTATGATTTGAACCGGGTCCCCTTTTTATTCCCACCACCAGACGATGATGAAAATGAAGAAGCAGATTTTATAGATCAGAAATTTATGGTTGTTCACCGGATCGTAAACGAGGGAGAATTTATGGGTACAGTAATGATCAGATCAAAGATTGTCGCCTTCAATGAAATTTTAATTACCTATGTAAAAGTTGCCGGTAGCGTACTATTGGGTGCACTTTTAGTTGCATTTATCGTTTCTGCTTTCTTTCAACAGCAAATAACGCAACGCATTCAGTTTTTGGTAAACAAAACAAAAGAAATTACTTCAACTGGAAATTATTCAAATCGTGTTTACTTAGGTGGAACGGATGAAATAGGAGTACTTTCAAAGGAGTTTAATAATATGCTTGACCAAATTCAAAAAATGCAGAATTCATTAAAAGATGCAAACTCTGACTTGGAGGCGCGTGTGAAGGAAAGAACAGCAAAATTGGAACGCTCCAATCAGGAATTAGAACAGTTTGCATATGTGGCTTCGCACGATTTACAAGAACCTTTAAGAACGATTTCAAATTTTGTCGCACTTCTGGAGAAAAAGTATCCTAAAAATGGAGATGATGATAATTACAGGTATTTTCAATTTATTATGAAAGCAACCTCGAAGATGCAGAATTTAATAAAGGATTTGTTGGAAATATCGCGTGTTGGAAGAAATGTACAGTTTGCTATGGTTGATTGTAATAAAGTGATGGTGGATCTGATGGCTGAGATGGAGGTTTCAATAAAGGAAAACGATGCGCGAATTGATTTTTCGGATTTACCTGTACTTATAGCCAGTGAAATTGAATTAAAAAGAGTTTTTCAAAATTTAATAAGTAACGCTTTGAAATTCAAAAATAAAACAGCTGCACCTAGTATTACAATTAGATCTCAGGAAAATGAAAATGAATTTATTTTTATGATAGAAGATAATGGCATTGGAATAAAAGCAGAACACACCAATAAAATATTTAATATTTTTCAACGTCTGCATAGTAATACGGAGTATCCTGGAACTGGAATAGGCTTAGCAACCTGCAAAAAAATTGTTGCCTTGCATAACGGACGCATATGGGTAGAATCAGCATTTGAGGTGGGCACCACCTTTTACTTCACAATTTCTAAACAAATAACATCTTCAATAAATTAAACACATGAAAAAAATAAACTGTATTCTTTTAGTGGATGATAATCCAGCTGATAATGAATTTCATAAAATCATTATCAATGAATCACAGGTGTGTAACAATGTTAAAGTTGTAACCTCTGGTACAAAGGCGCTTGAGTATATTATTAAATCAGGAGACGATGGTCCCGATTTCCCTAAACCTGATTTGATTTTTTTAGATATTAATATGCCAGGTATGAATGGCTTTGAATTTTTAGAAGAATATCATTTGCTCGATGCCAAGTTAAAATCAAAGATTGTAATTATTATGTTGTCTACTTCATTGAATCCTGATGATGCAGAAAAAGCCAATAGAATAAAAGAAGTGACTGAATTTATGAATAAACCTTTGATGGTAGATACATTAAAGGATACAATTGAAAAATATTTTTAGTACCTGGGTTATCAGCTTAATTTAAGAATAATACAACGAAAAAGATTGCGTATCTTTATTGCGTGATTCGAATAGAAAAAATCAAACCAGTAAGATATTTGCCCATACGGAATATTTTATTATCCGTAATTCGGATATTCAATTCTTTTTTAATAATTGCTTCCTTAAGTTGTAAAAGTGCCCAAACGATTCGTGATACCGGGTATGATTTGTCAGCACCCGTTGGAATAACCGAACTGCCCGATACTTTACGAGAAATTTCCGGAATAACACTTCTTGATAGTACAACTCTTGCTTGCATACAGGACGAAAACGGAGTGGTTTTTATTTATGATATGCTTATGCATAAAATGAAATCCAGTCTGTATTTTTATGAGAATGGTGATTATGAAGGAATATGTAATGTGGATACTTCCATTTTTATTCTAAGAAGCGATGGAACGCTGTTTGAAATTTCAAACTATACATCCAATGCATTGAATGTTATTTCTTATCCAACAGAAATAAAAGCATCCAATAATGAAGGATTATGTTATGATAAAATTATGAACAGGCTGTTAATTGCACGTAAGAATAAACTAGCAAAAGGGAAAAACTATAAAAATAAAAGAGCAATCTATTCATTCGATTTGAAAACAAGAACTTTAAATGAAAATCCGGTAATTGAATTTGATGTGGACACATTAAAACAAATCGCATTGAAGGAAAAAATAGAGTTACCTGTAAAACAAAAGAAGAAAAATAAAGATAAAGTACCAACTCCTATTCTTCGCTTTGCAAGTTCAGAAATAGCCATTCACCCTATTACCGGTAAAATTTTCCTGCTTTCTGCAACCGATCATTTACTATTCATTATTGATAAAAATGGAAAGGTTGAGTTTGTAGAGCAGTTAAATCCCCTTATATTTTTGCAGCCAGAGGGTATCGCTTTTTTTAAGAATGGAGATATGCTGATATCAAATGAAGGTCAGAAAAAAAATTCTACACTTCTTCGTTTTAAATATAAACCACAATAACAACAAAGTTTGGGTGTACGACCCCTCTGGGGTCGCAATATCTTGGGCTTGGATGTGTTTCTATAAATATGTGATCCCCCCGGGATCAACCCTTATATCATTTATTTAGAGTCAATCCCATTATTATAAGGATTTTCAGTAAATTTAGAGGGTAAAATTATTTGCGCGTGAAAGAACAGTATAAAAAAATTGCAAAGAAATGTTTATGGGTTTTAGGAGGATTGAGTTTGTTTCCGATTGTACTATTTGTGCTCGTTTATTTTGGAGCATTTGGTAAAGTATACACCAAAGAAGAGTTAAAGAACATACAAAATTACCTGGCATCGGAAGTTTATACAGAAGATGGAAAAGTATTGGGCAAATATTATTGGGAAAACCGAAGCACCACCGACTATAAGAATATACCACCTTTTCTTATTGAAGCGCTCATTGCAACAGAAGATTCCAGATTTTACGAGCACAATGGTGTAGACACAAAGGGATTATTACGCGTGTTTTTTAAAACACTACTGATGGGAGATAAAAAAGCCGGAGGAGGAAGTACAATAGGACAGCAACTTTCCAAAAATTTATTCAAACGAAAAAATTATGGATGGCTGAGTATGCCGATAAATAAAATGAAAGAAGCAATTCATGCGGTTCGTTTCAATAGCGTATATTCACAAAATGAAATCCTGGCCTTGTACCTCAATACAGTTTCTGTAGGTGAGGATACCTATGGAATTAAAAATGCAGCGATGCGTTTTTTTAATAAATCTCCGGAAGCATTAAAAGTTGAAGAAGGTGCAGTATTGATTGGAATGCTTAAATCACCTACCGGTTACAACCCTCGTTTGCACCCTAAACGTTCGCTAACAAGAAGAAATATTGTTTTGGGAAACATGGCCGATCAAAATTACATTACCCGTAAAGAAGCGGATTCATTGGCAAGAACGCCACTCGCTTTAAATTATAAAAACACCGGGATGTATGGAGAGATCGCACCTTACTTTTTGGTTCAGTTGGAAGGGATGGTGACCAGGATTTTAGAAAAGGTAAAAAAAACAAACGGGGAAAAATATAATCTGTATACCGATGGTTTAAAAATCACAACTCCTGTTAACTATCAGTTGCAACGACATGCAGTTGACGGTATGGAAAGAAATATGGCCAACCTTCAGGAAACGTTTAACAGGTATTGGAAACGATCAAACCCCTGGGGTAAAAAAACGAATATTATCAGTACTGCAGTAAAAAATTCAAAGCGATACAAAGAGCTGGTTGAAGCAAAGGTTAAAGATGAACAGATCAAAAAGATTTTTGCAACACCGAATGATATTGAGGTGTTTGACTGGAAAGGAGAACGTAAAGTATCCATGTCTCCACTGGATTCAATTAAGTATTATTTGAGATTTTTAAATACAGGTGTTTTAGCAATGGAACCCAATACAGGCGAAATAAAAGCCTGGGTTGGAGGTATTAATTACAGTTATTTTCAGTACGACCATGTAACCTCTAAAAGGCAAGTAGGTAGTACGTTTAAACCTATTGTATATGCAACTGCCGTAGAACAAGGAATGGACCCCTGTGAATATTTTGAAAATGAACAGCATGTTTATGATCAGTATGGAGGCTGGTCGCCAGGAAATTCAAATGGTGAATATGGAGGAAAATATTCGTTGAAAGGTGCATTGGCAAATTCCGTTAATGTTGTATCTGTGGAAGTATTGATGCGGGCAGGGATTGGAAACATCATTCGCAATGCTCATAAAATGGGTATTAAGAGCGATATTCCCCAGGTGCCTTCTATTGCGCTTGGTGTCGCAGACATTAGTTTATTGGAAATGGTGAATGCCTATTGTTGTTTCGCAAACGGAGGAAAAAGTGTAGAGCCTGTATTCATTTCAAAAATTGAAGATAGAGAAGGACGTGTTATATATCGCGCCGGTGCACAAAAATCGAAACGTGTCTTTGCAAAACAAACAGCATATTACATGACCGAAATGTTGAAGGCAGTTGTAAATGAAGGTACAGCAAGCAGACTTAGAGGAACGTATGGGTTATCCGGAGAAATTGCAGGTAAAACCGGAACAACACAATCACAAGCCGATGGATGGTTTATTGGCTACACACCACATTTGGTTACTGGCACCTGGGTTGGTGCAGAAAGTCCGGCCATTCATTTTAACTCTACCATGCTCGGTCAGGGAGCTGCTGTTGCTTTGCCTAACTGGGCTTATTTTATGCAAGAAGCACGCAAAGATAAAAGCTGTAATAAATATACCTCTGGAAGGTTTTATTTCGGAGATAACTTAACATATATGCCAGCTTGCGAATCATTTATTGAAGATACAATGATGGATAAGCTGAAAGATTGGTTCAATGGTTTGTCTGATAGTAAAAAAAACGAAGAGGAAACAAGAAGGGATGAAGAACGACGTAAGGAAGAAGAAAAACGAAAAGAAGAAGAAAGAGCCAGGATAAGGGAAAAGAAAGAAGCAGCAAAAGCGAAAAGAGAAGAACGTAAAGCAAAAAAGAAACGATTTAGATTGTTTGGTGGGTAATGTGCATCATCAAATTTGAATTAACACAATTTAACAAAAGTGATTATCTTGTGTTTTTAAAAATTAACAAATTTGCTGTGAAAAAAATTTACGAATTATGAAAAAAGAAATTTTAGTTTTTGTTTTTTTTGCCGCATCCCTGCTGGCCAATGCATCACAATTAGAGCTTGTTGGAGATACGAATAAAGTTGATGCCGGAGGAAAGAAAACCGGTATCTGGAAAGAAGAGGCAAATTCATTTACTTATTTTGGTAAATATATAAACGATAAAAAAGAAGGTGTGTGGATCGGTTATCATCCAAACGGGCTTATTAGCTCCATTGATGAGTTTAAAGGGGGGAAAAAAAACGGAGTAAGTATAGGGATTGATGTAGCCGGTTTTTATTTTAAAAAGGATAATTACACAAATGATACATTGGATGGACCAAGCATTCTGTTTTCACATTCAAATGGAGCAAAAGTACAAATGGAAGTTACTTATAAAATGGGTAAAGTAAACGGATTAAAAAAAGTATACTATCCCGAAGGTTCACTCCAGGAAGAAGGAAATTTCATTAATAATTTAAGAGACGGAGTTTCCAAATGGTATACTCAGGATCGCCATTTAAGTATAGAATATACTTACAAAAAAGGTGATTTAAACGGGATTCAAAAAACATTTCATACAAATGGAAATATTGCATCAGAAGGAAATATGATAAATAATTTGGAAGAAGGCGAGTATGTGGAGTATTTTCAAAATGGAAAATTGAAGTTAATTGGAAAATATGTTCACGGGAAAAAAGAAGGAGTATGGAACGAATACAATGAAGATGGAAAAGTGATAAAAGCAGAAAAGTATAAGAATAATGAGTTAAAGAAATAATAGCTCTTATAAATCGTTTAAAAGCTCCCAAAAGGGAGCTTTTTTATTTTGGAACCACTTCTAATATTTTTAATTATAAACATTCCCAAAAGCCGTATTTAATGATTAATTTTACGGCTCTGAAAACCATGGAAAAACGTTGGACAATAAAACCCGCTGGTGATGAAACAATTACGAAGAAATTGATTTCCGAATTGGGTATTGATAAAATCACAGCAAATTTATTGATTCAACGAGGGATAACAAATTTTGAAGATGCCCGAAAATTTTTTAGACCTTCCCTGGAAACATTGCACGATCCCTTTTTAATGAAGGATATGGATAAGGCGATCGAACGTCTTGAAAAAGCAATAGAAAAGAAAGAAAAAATATTGGTGTATGGAGATTATGATGTGGATGGAACTACCTCTGTTGCGTTGGTATATAGCTTTTTAAAAAAAATGATTGCCCGCCAAAATGGGGATTTTGATGGATTGATTGATTATTATATCCCTGATCGTTATGCAGAAGGGTACGGTATCTCTTTTCAAGGAATTGATTTTGCGAAGAAAAATAATTTTACATTAATCATTGCATTGGATTGTGGAATCAAATCTATTGATAAGATTGATTATGCAAATGAAAGAAGCATTGATTTTATCATTTGTGACCATCACCGTCCGGGGAGTGAATTACCAAAAGCCGTTGCAGTACTTGATCCCAAACGATCCGATTGTAACTATCCTTATGATGAATTGTGCGGATGTGGTGTAGGTTTTAAACTGGCACAAGCATTTGTTCAAAAAAATAATTTGCCGTTTGAAGAACTTACGGAATATCTGGACCTGGCAGCAATTTCTATAGCTGCTGATCTGGTTCCCATTACTGGTGAAAATAGAACCTTGTGTTATTATGGATTGAAACAGCTCAATGAAAACCCAAGAAAAGGTATAAAAGCAATACTTGATCTGGCTGAGATTAAAAAAGAAATAACCATAAATGAGCTTGTATTTACAGTTGGTCCACGTATCAATGCAGCGGGAAGAATAGAAAGTGCCCGAAATGCTGTTGAACTTTTGGTGAGTGATACGCATGAAAATGCGAAGAATAGTGGTATCAATATCAATGTAACAAACCTGGAACGTCGTTCATTGGATCAAATGATAACACAACAGGCACTTAGCATGATTGCTGAGAACCCGGATCTCATTGCCCGCAAATCAACCGTACTGTTTCATCCGGAGTGGCACAAAGGAGTGATTGGTATTGTTGCATCCCGTTTAATTGACAAGTATTATCGCCCTACCATCATACTCACCGAGTCGAATGGTATGGCTACGGGTTCGGCCAGATCCGTAAAAGATTTTGATGTGTATGATGCCATAGAAGCATGTTCGGATTTACTGGAGCAGTTTGGTGGCCATAAATATGCAGCCGGTTTAACATTAAAACTTGAGAACATTGCTGCTTTTCAAAAACGATTTGAAGAAGTGGTAACAGCCAGTATCAAGGATCATCAATTAATTCCGGAAATTGAAATTGATGCTTTTATTGAGCTGAAAGAAATTACTCCTAAATTTTTTAGAATATTAAAACAATTCTCTCCTTTTGGTCCGGGAAATATGTCGCCCATTTTTGCTACAAAAAAAATGATTGATAAGGGCTTTGTACGTATCGTTGGCAACAATCACCTGAAACTTGATCTTCATGCGATTGATAATTCTTCGGACGCATTTTCATCCATTGCATTCGGACAAGCGGTTCACTTTGATGCAGCACTTCAAAAAAAATCATTTAGCGCCTGCTATACGATTGAAGAAAATAATTACAATGGAAATGTTTCTTTGCAACTAAACGTGAAAGACTTAAAAGTAGATTAAAAAAAGCACTCCTAACCACAAGAGTGCTTTTTAAACTAAAATTGTTTACTGTTAAGCAAAAATTTCAAGTTTAGTTTTATGTCGTTAAATAACGATGGATACCATATTATTTATAACACAAAGAAATGTATTTTAATTGAGGTTTTGATTGGAAATTTAACCAACGGTACATTTGATTTATTTAACGGTTTGTGATTTTTTGTAAAGGACTGAAATTTTTAAAAAAATCTTATTTCTATTTGATAACAATTGTTTTCCAAAAGATTCTTTCATCAATAAAACAAATGTTTTTCCTTAAAATACTTTGTAGGAATATTTGTCAACACGTAATTCCAAAGTACCGTTTGTGGTTGGTGTAAAATCTTTTAGCTCAGAAGCCAATATGATTTTCGGTTTATAGCACCATTTTTTGAACTACCAAAACCTTGAAGAATTGCCAAAGAATTTCCTTGACTCTTGTAATGGATCAAAAAAATAATATCAAAAGTTGGTAACGGTCTTTTATTTCAATATAATCCTACCCAGCAACCCGTTAAATACTTTCTTCGCTTCTAATAATTGATGCTGGGTTTGCATCAGGGTGAGCATTTCTTCTTCGGGTGGATTTTCTTTCAATCGTTTTTGGATATCATAGATCATGATTTCCAGGCGCCTGCTTTTTAAAGCATACACAGCATTGAGCAATGATTTTTTTAAAATATCTTCTTCCTGTGTGATGTAGATACTATGCTGTTCCCATTTTGAAAGGGTGTATGGACTGCTGATCAAATCAACTGTTAATGCACTAATGGATGGGTTTTCATGATTGATGAAATGAGAATGATCAGGAACAATATCTTTTTCAAGTTGGTCCACAAACTCATTAAAAACACTGTTGTATAATAAATTTTCCAGAACAATGTTGTCATGCTGCAATTCATGGATAATGAGATATGCAGCGCTAATAGGCATTTGAATCGGTTTTCCTTCTTCATCTTCGCTCTCAATCATCACATTCCGGTTTCCATAATTAATTAAAATGCGGATAAGATCTCTTTCCTGATGCTCTGTATCCAGACTAATAATCTTTTTCTCCTCAGGCAATACAAGTTCTGAAGGTGTATCCGAAACAGGAGCAAGTGTTTCTTCATTTCCCGTGTTTCTTTTTTCATTGAAACGTTTGCTGCGTATTTTATTTAATTCGTTAAATAAAATTTCCTCCTGTACATCCAGTATACGGCTACATTCTTTCACATACACCGAACGGTAAATGGCTTCCGGAATCAAGGCAATGGTTTCCATGATTTCCTTAATAAGCCCTGCTTTTTTTATCGGATCATTTTGGGTATCACCTAAAAGCAAACTTGTTTTGAAAGAAATAAAATCTTTGGAGTTGTTCGCAATAAATTTCTTTAACTCTTCTGTACTTACCCTTTTGGAGTAAGAGTCGGGATCCTCTCCTTCCGGAAAAAGCAACACTTTTACATTTAATCCTTCTTCTAAAATAAGATCAATCCCTCTGAAACTGGCTTTAATACCCGCACTGTCACCATCGTAAAGGATAGTGATATTGTTGGTGAATTTTCGAATCAGGCGAATTTGACCGATTGTTAAAGAGGTACCACTACTGGCAACTACATTTTCAATACCTGCCTGATGCATGGAGATGACATCCGTATACCCCTCCACCAGAAAACAGTTTTCCTGTTTTACAATTTCTTTTTTTGCATAATAAATTCCGTACAGAACATCACTCTTGTGATAAATTTCACTTTCAGGAGAGTTAATGTACTTGGCAATTTTTTTGGTGTCGGTACGAAGTGTTCTTCCTCCAAAAGCAATAACGCGCCCGGTAGCATTGTGTATAGGAAACATAACTCTTCCCCAGAAACGATCTGCTAATCTTACAGGTGTCGCTTCCGTTTGAAATTCAACATTGGTTTCGTCTGTTGACGTTGTGGTTTCATTTTCCGGCTTATACTCAATCGTTAGCCCTGCTTTTACCAAATATTGCTGCTTATAGCCGGTGGCCATAGCAACATCTGTAAATGCGGTACGTTGATTTAAACTATACCCCAGCTGAAATTTTTGGATGATGTCTTCTCTAAATCCGCGTTCTTTAAAATATCCCAATCCAATGGATTTTCCTTCGTCGGTATTGTATAGGTTTTCAGAAAAATGTTTTTGTGCGAAAGAAGAAACGACCAACAAACTCTCTCTGTCGTTTTGAGTTTGAATTTGTTCCGGCGTTTGTTCCTCTTCGGTTATTTCGATGTTGTATTTTTTAGCAAGATATCTTAACGCATCGGGATAAGACATTTGCTCTTTTTCCATGATAAAGTTTACAGAATTTCCTCCCTTGGCGCAACCAAAACATTTGTAAATTCCTTTTGCAGGAGAAACATAAAAGGAAGGAGTTTTTTCGTCGTGAAAAGGACATAAACCAATTAAATTAACACCTCTTTTTTTTAGGGTCACATAATCGCCAACCACTTCCTCTACACGGGCAGCTTCAACAATTTTATCTATATCTTCTTTATGTATCACCGTTGGTTAAAATGAAATTAGCCCTCCTTTTCGAGAGAGCTAATTTACAAAGAAATGTGCTTGAAAATTGAATTATTTACCGTTTAGTCGGGCAATAGCACGTTGCGTTTCGGTAGAATCAGGATTCAGTTTTAATGACTTTTTATAGTGTGCCAGTGCAAGCTGTTTTTTACCCATTAAACGATACGTTTCTCCTAAGCCATGGTATACGTTCCAGGAATTTGGGTAATTACTTTCATTCATTTTAAATACTTTATATGCTGCATCCATCTTTTTAGCTTTTAGAAGTTGGAAACCGATATCATTGAAATAAGCATCGTTATATGCATATTGTAACGGTGCAATATCTGCCATTTCTGTTTCAACAGCTTTGACACGAGCAACAAAATAATCGAACGGAATAACACCCTCAATAAGATCAGTCTCATATTTGGCTACGCAGCTTCCCAGGTAAGTGCGTTTGTTGCTAACATCACATTGACCATTGCTGTATGCATAAAACATACGGTCGCCATCAATCATATAAACTGAATCGTTTGAACTTCTTACCAATTCATCAAAATTTAAGAAGGCAGCCAGTGCCAATTGAGAATAGTTTTGGGAAGCATTTTTAAATCCACCATAGGTAGTCTGCCAAATGGTTTGAATTAAGTTGATACCTCCTTCAGAAGGATTAATTTTACGGATAACCCCGGCTACATTTCCTGCTCCTGCATGATAAGCATGCAATACCAGCAAACGGAACCATAAATCATTTTCATTGTAAGCTACATGGGCACTGTCAAGCATCGTACGAACATACGGGATGCAGATACGTTTTAATAAACGGGATGCACCATAAGCTGATCTTTCAATATTACAACGCTCATCCACGCGTTTATTTACAATAAGACCCTGGTTTCTGGCTACTGCAGGCATTAATTGAAACGGACCGTTTGCACCAACGGATGATTTGGTGTTGGTTTTTCCCGGACTTTCGATCAATAGAATGGCCTGTGCATACCATGGATCTACATTGTTTTGCTTAAAAATATCAATGGACCTGTTAATGGTAGATACAACTTTTTTGAACTCGTAAAAATCTTTTTTACCTGCAGTAATCAACAGTGTAGAGCTGTCGGAAATATTATTGGCACGACGAATACTATCTTTATACAGGCTGTGTTTAAGATCACTCATTTTGTTCCAATCTTTCATAGAAATATGATCCAGTACCTGACGTGTACTTGCCACATTTACAATTGCAGAATCTGGTGTTAACACCATGATTTGCTGCCAAAATTTGGGTTGAGCAAGGTTTTGCCAACCCTCTTCATAAAGAATGGAATTATCAATAAACTTCATCCGGGTTACATCATTATAATTAACGACATATTTTTCAATAACCGGAACATCTAATGCAGATACGGTGGTTTGCGAAAAGGTGTTTATAGACACACATTGCAATAATCCCAACAAAACAAATCTAACCCCTAAATTGTATGTGTGTTTACGCATATACATAGTAAATTTTAATGTTTAAATCAGAAAGCTGCTACCAGGCTAGCCTACAAGATACGAATAATTTTTTTAAAAAACGAGTCTGGCAATTTGATTATTGTGTACGACAAGTTCAAGGACCGGTTTCAGTCTGTAAAAGAAATAAGTAAAATATTTTGTAAAATAATGGAAACCCTTTTGAATATCCTTGAAACACTAATGTGTTACGCACATTTTTTGGGCAGTTGGAAAGAAAAAGAATAAAAGCGTAATGAATCTTCGAATCATAAGAAAAATGGTTAATCTATAAACGTAAATTTAAGGATGATTTACATGCAACACCCCGCAAATTCTACTAAACAGGGTTTTAGGCTGATAAATCCATTGTAAATGGAATTGTTTACGTTTTTTTTTTCTATTTTGTTTGTCGAATGAAGGATAATTATATTCGGATAAATTGTGCTTTGAATGCTGGTAATGATTTTTTAATTTGTTTACTTTTGTTTTATTACATATTACAAAACCCCTTAAAACTCTCTTATGGCAACTGACAGATTTGAAGCTCACGATTATTATTTAATGGATGAGCTGTTAACTGACGAACATAAATTAATACGTGAAACGGCCCGTGCATGGGTTAAAAAAGAAGTTTCACCAATTGTGGAAGATGCCTGTCAAAAAGCAACTTTCCCAAAGCAATGGATCAAAGGTTTGGCTGAAATTGGTGCTTTTGGTCCCTATATCCCTACAGAATACGGAGGAGCAGGTTTAGATCAAATTTCATATGGTTTACTGATGCAGGAGTTGGAGCGAGGCGACAGTGGTTTGCGTTCTACAGCATCTGTTCAGAGTTCATTGGTAATGTATCCTATCTATTCTTTTGGTTCGGAAGAGCAAAAACGCAAATATTTACCAAAATTAGGGTCAGGAGAGATGATGGGGTGCTTTGGATTGACTGAACCCGATTTTGGCTCCAATCCTTCCGGAATGATCTCGAATATCAAAGACAAAGGTGATCATTACCTGTTAAATGGTGCAAAAATGTGGATCTCCAATGCACCTTTTGCAGATATTGCTGTCGTTTGGGCCAAAGATGAAGCCGGAGATATACGTGGAATGGTACTGGAACGTGGAATGGAAGGTTTCACAACCCCAATAACACATGGTAAATGGAGTCTAAGAGCGAGTGCAACCGGTGAATTGGTATTTTCCAATGTAAAGGTCCCAAAAGCCAATATATTTCCCAATGTAAAAGGATTAAAAGGTCCTTTAAGCTGCCTCAATTCAGCGCGTTATGGAATTGCCTGGGGTGCCATTGGCGCTGCAATGGACTGCTATGATTCGGCTTTACGCTATTCTAAAGAACGTATTCAGTTTGGAAAACCCATTGGTGGTTTTCAGTTGACACAAAAAAAACTGGCCGAAATGATCACTGAAATCACCAAAGCTCAGTTATTAACCTGGAGATTAGGTGTTTTAAAAAATGAAAACCGCGCTACACCTGCTCAAATATCCATGTCAAAACGAAACAATGTGAACATGGCACTTCAAATCGCCAGGGAAGCACGACAAATTCATGGAGGTATGGGAATTACAGGCGAATTTCCAATTATGCGCCATATGATGAACCTGGAGTCGGTTATTACGTATGAAGGAACACACGATATTCACTTGCTGATTACAGGAATGGATGTAACAGGACTGAATGCATTTGAATAAATTCAGATAAGAGATATTAGATTTGAGATTTGAGACATTGAATGTATCGTATTGTCAATGTATCTCCCATCTCAAATCTAATGTCTCAAATCTCAAATCTAATATCTAAATTATGTATATCGAACAATTGTATACGTCTTGTCTTGCTGAAGCAGCTTATTATATTGAATCGGGTGGAGAGGCTATAATTATTGATCCACTAAGGGAAACAGAACCTTACCTGGCACTTGCTAAAAAGAGAGGTGCCACCATCAAATATATTTTTGAAACGCACTTTCATGCTGATTTTGTTTCAGGACACATCGATCTTGCTGCAAAAACAGGAGCTGTGATTGTATATGGGCCAACAGCTGAAACAGGCTT
>DAORKB010000036.1:0-19983 GCA_035439365.1 Bacteroidia bacterium | reverse complement strand
ACTTGCATTAAGGGCATTTTTATCAATATTGTCAGTTGCTTGAACAGGTGTAAAGGCGTAAGCGAATAGTAAACCAATTAAACTAATAAAAAATATTTTTTTCATAATAGTTGATTTTAATGTTGTTTAATCAAATTAGAAATATTATCCATTTATGAATTTGGCACGTAACTCCGAAATTCTTTTCGTCAGTTGTAATACTTCTTCATCTGTTAACGTAATGTCTTTATCCTCATCCTCCTTTATTGGATTTGCTTTTACGGAAGGTAATTCATCATAAATATTTTTTATTGATTGTACATCTGCAATCAACCCATCGATAGCCGGGTCTTTTTTCTGTACAGCTTTTAAGGCATTAACAATGCTTCCCAGGATGGTCATTTGCTCGGTAAGCTTTGTATTCATTGATTTATCTTTGTTTTTTTCGTAAATTCTTGATCCCAGATACATACTTTCTATCCAGGCACCTGAAAATACAATAGCAGTAATTTGTGGTTGTTCGTTTTCATCCAGGTACATATCGGTTACCATTTGCAATTCGGCAATGATATAGGCCAAAGAATCTTCGTTCCCAAGATTTTTTTCGAATCGTTTTGATAAATTACTTTGTTCAAAAACACTTCCCATACCCAGGTTCTCTGCAAGCTGACGGCAAAGCTTCATATAGGTCATAGCCTCCTGATTTTGTTTATTCAACACACAATAAGATAGGTCTGCACTGTAAACACCCAAATTCAATGATTTACTTAAATTGGTTGTATACTTTGAAGGATCTTTAAGTGAAGTGGTAATGCCATCCTGATATTTTAACCCCGATTTCTTAAAAATTGAAGCTATTTGTAAAGGTGATGGTAAAGAGTAAGATACAGTGTTTGTTTCGGATTCTTCTGCAATAACCGAATCTTTTGCTGTACTAGTTACACTTTCATCTTTTGGTGTTTCGTTACCGCAGGCCATAAACAACATTCCTACAACAATAAGCATCGTTCCTTTTACTACAAGTGATTTTTGAGTTGAAACCATTTTTTCGATTAATAAGGGGTTAATTACGATAGTTGAAATTTTTCAAGGGCTAAACTAAGAAAAATTGTTAATTAAAAATAAAATAAGTTTTTATTTTCATTATTTATTTAAAGAATATTGCTTTTTATGAATGATGCCAATCACTTTTCCTTTGAAAAGTGTATTAATGAATGGGGTATTCTTAGATTTTGATTGTATGTGCTTTTGATCAAATGTCCATTCTAATAAAGGGTCGAATAAGGTGATACAAGCAGATTCTCCTTTAGCGATAGTGGGTTGTTTCAGTTTTAATATGCTGCGGGGGGCACTGGTTAGAGCCGTAATAATTGTGTCTAATTTTATCTTTTTCTTATGCGTATTTAAAAGACCAAAGGCTGTTTCCAGACCAATCATTCCGTTTGCAGCATGTGCAAATTCAATTTCTTTGGATTCAATATCCTGTGGCCGATGATCCGTAGTAATCACATCGATGGTTCCATCCTGTAAACCTTTATGAAGCGATTCAATATCAGCTTTGGTTCGCAATGGCGGATCCAGTTTATAATTGCTATCAAAATCTTTTAAAATAGTATCATCCAATGCCAGGTTATAAGCTGTTACAGAAGCCGTGACTGGTAGTTTTTTTGATTTTGCACTTCGAATTAATTCAACCGATTTTTGAGTAGAAACATTTGCAATATGAATGGGAGCGTTGGTATATTCGGCAATAGAAATGTTTCTCATAACCATTAATTCTTCTGCTAATCCAGGAATACCTTCTAGTCCAAGACTAGTAGAAGTGATCCCTTCGTTCATTTTTCCATCATTTGAAATGCTTTTTTCATTGCAATGGGTGATAATGGTTCCATCAAAATTTTGGATATACAAAAGCGCTCTTGCCAATAAACCTGCATTGCTAACCGTCTTTTTATCATCCGAAAAAGCTACAGCACCGGCCTGTTTCATATCATACATTTCAGAAAGATCGTTTCCTTCCTGTTTGTGAGAGAGTGTACCAATTGGGTGAACACCGACAATCGCATCTTGTGTGTTGTTTTTAATGTAAAGAACTTGTGACTTACTATGCACAGGTGGGTTGGTGGAGGGAACAAGTGCTACATCTGTAAAACCACCGGCTGCAGCAGCTCTTATACCACTTGCCAAATCTTCTTTATACTCAAATCCCGGATCACAAAAATGAACCTGCATATCCATCCAACCTACAGAAACATGCAAGTTTTCCTGCTCAATCACTTTTACATTTTTTTCCGGTTTAATGGTAGATGCAATGTTAGAAATGATACCATTTTCAATGAGAATATCCAGCTTTTTATCGTGATGCGCAGATCCAGGCTGAATAATGCGTGCGGCTTTAATTAGTATATTCATTTGTTCAAATTAACATTCATGTATATATCTTTATTCCAGAAATTCTTTTTGTTTTGCACCTAGCGCGATGGCATCAGTCGCAACAATAATGTTTCAATACCCAGAAATAACAGGGTTAAAACAATACACCATTTCCATAATTTTTTACCTTCTGTCATATCTATAACTGCAGATAAATTTTTTTCACCGCTGTATAACAGATGCAGGTTGTTTTCTTGTTGGGCTTCAATAAATGTTTCTAATTCTTCCGGGTTATAGCAGCTTAGATCCGACTCCAACCGGTTAAAATTAAAAGATAAAGGCATAATTTTTTCTTTTCCGGCGTATAGGTTGTAGTTCCCTCCTTCACGCAGTTGATTACGAATATTAATTTGCGCTTTGGTGTCAATGATTCTATGTTCCGGAATAATATCAAAATCACCGGCTTCTTTTCGAACATGATATACACTTTCTCCGGTAATCAATTGAGCTGTTTCCATATTTTCATCTTTTCCTAGTGTATAAAAGAGCGGATGTTGAATTTGGCTATTCAATGCAATCATATAGATGGTTGGAACAAATAATGCATGCCTCGCAAAGTTACTGTAATCTGCTTGTAGTGACACCGCTGACAAGTAGATGTTGCCATTGCCTACGCGATATTCTGAAAGAAAATGGTCACCGTTCTGTAAACTTAGTAAAGATTCTTCGCGATTGCGTGTTGACTTTGTAAATACATAATGATTGAATACTTTAGGCAAATCAAGGTTGGAGGCTTTTGCCGTTTTTTTATCAAAAACATTTTTGTATACAAGATGTTCCAGGTTAATTTTTTCAACCTTTGTATTTATAGTGTCCAACCGCTCGTAGTAGTTTGCTCCCAAGCTGGTTAGAAAGGAATTATAAGTCTGAAAATCCATATTAGCAGAAGGAAACACCAATACATTTCCTCCGTTATTTAAAAAACGTTTTAATTCCTGACCCAGACCCGATGAAATGGTTTTTAATTCATTCAGAATAATGAGGTTATAAGTGTTCAAAGTAGCATATTCCAATTTATTCTCTTCACTGTTTTTGATAAGAAATACCGAATCCATTCCAAATAAATTGTTGATGTAAGGAGCTGATGAAGCAGATACACCCGTTTCGGATGGGTTAATACACAGCACCGTTATATTTTTTGAAACTTCATAGCTAAAATAAAATGCATCGTCAAATGTTACGGGGTAATCATTCAATGCAACATAGCATTGTTGGAAACCGCTTTCTTTATTCGGAAAAGAAAGCAATACTTCCGTTTCTGCATGTGCTTCCATTGAAAAACTTGCCAATGTACGTTGGGTACCGTTTATAAACAGTTTGATGGAATTATTTTCAACCGCGTTTTCCGAATTGTTTTTAATTCGGATATGCAATTTTTCAAGCTGATTCAATTGTCTGACAGGAGTATCGAACCAGCAGGTGTCAATGTAAATATTGTTTTTTAGCGCAGCAGTGAGAGGTACCAGGTTAAGATCAATTAATGTATCTTTTTTTAGTTGATCAATATTGGTCATGCTTTTTTGAAAATCAGAAATAAGGTAAGCAATCCTGGATTTGGAGCCTGATCCCGACAATAAGTCTTCCTGCCTGGAAACGATATCTGAAATTTTTCGGGTAACAGGTGTGATTTTTATCTCATCCAACAGCGCACTGAATTCCTCCTTATTAACAAGCCGTTGATGCTTGCCTTCAAAGTCGTTGGTAAGCAACTGAAAGCGATCATTTGGTTTGTATGAAGCAACAATTTCCAATGCTCTCTTTTTGGCTTCATCCAGCAATGTTCCATTTTTATTGATGGCTTCCATGCTAAAGGAGTTGTCAATAAATATACTTACGGCTTTTTGACCGGGGATTATCTTTTTATTTTTTACAGGTATAAATGGTTGTGCAAAAGCGAAAACAAGAAAGCAAATGGCCAATATACGGCTGGCTAAAATGAGTAATTGACGTAAGCGTGAGCGGGATTGCGTTTCTTGCTTTATCTCCTTTAAAAACCGAACATTACTGAAGTAAACAGTTTTGAATTTGCGAAAATTAAAAAGGTGAATAATGATAGGTATGGCGATTGCCACAAGTGCAAAAAGAAATGCAGGGTAGGTAAAGTTCATCAAAGGACAAATATACTATTTTTTTCGATGAAGAAAAGTTTTTGTGGTAAACCCAAACCGTTAAAAAATGTGTATTTAATCCACGGTTTGACATTCACACTCACACTGAATTTCTCAGGGGGGCATTAGCTACTTTTTATCCAGCAGTCTTCTGTGATAATTTATTTGCCCCAAATGATAATTCAGATGTGTTGCCAATTGCAACAGCATCTGATCCGTCATTATATTTTTACCTAAAAATTCAATGGGGTAAAGGTTGTTGTATTGCTCAGAGCTTAGTTTTGTAAGTGTATTTGTTACGAGGTGTTTTGTTTTTTCGAGTGCATTCATCAGCTCGGTTCTCGAAACGTCGTGTGTGGAAAATTCTTTGTCCCGATCTCTGATGTACCCGTTTTTTCCAAGTATGGCACCAACAAAGTGATTTAAGTTTCCAATTACATGCAGGCAAATATTTCCTGCAGAATTTTTAATGTGTTTGGAAACGATCCAAAGGTTTTTTTCATCCGTGTAGGAAGTGATTTCTTTTTCAAGAGCAGTTAAATCTCTTTCAAAAAATTCGATAAAGCCGGCTTTTGACATGTTGCATAGTTTTTAGTTAATAACATGAAAAAATGACCCTTCGCTAAAGCGATGAATCATGCACTGCAAACGAAATTTAATATTTTTTTGAGAAACTAAATAAATCAATCACTTCTTTGGCTTCCTTAACATCGTGTACACGTAAAATGGATGCTCCTTTTGTTAAAGCCAATGTGTTTAAAACAGTTGTTCCGTTTAGGGCCTCTTTTGAGCTGATATTCAGAACTTTGTGTATCATTGATTTGCGGGAAATTCCGGCTAAAATAGGCAGTTTGAATGAGTGAAAACTGTTCAGGTTATTGAATAGCTGAAAATTATGCTCCAGTGTTTTCCCAAATCCAAATCCAGGGTCGATAATGATTTTAAAGAATCCAAGCTCCTGTAGTAATTTAATACGTTCTTCAAAATAAAAACGAACCTCTTCCACCACATTATTATAGTTTGGTGAAAGCTGCATGGTTTGAGGCGTCCCTTTGATATGCATTAAAATATAGGGTACCTGTAAACGAGCCACTGTTGCAAACATGGCAGAATCAATGGTTCCGCCTGAAATATCATTAATAATATTGGCCCCTTCATGAACAGCTTTTTCGGCTACAGAAGCTCTGAAACTGTCAACAGAGATGAGTTGTTCAGGAAAATGTTTTCGGATCGATGTTATAACCGGAACAAGTCTCTCCAACTCTTCCTCTTCTGTAATATTTACAGCTCCTTCGCGTGTAGAATAAGCACCTACATCAATAATGTTGGCGCCACTTTCGATCATATCGGCTGTTTTTTTCAACCATTTAATTTCCGAAGTATAGAGTCCTCCATCAAAAAAAGAATCGGGTGTGCTATTTAAGATCCCCATTAGAAAAGGAGTGGTATCAGCTTCAAAAATTCGATCAGTTTTTTGAGAAAAAACTGTATCTTGTGGCTTCATTATTTCCATAAATTTTTATGAATAAAACGTCTACTCAATACGATAAAGTTATTAATTCATGCAAAGATATTTTTATAAAGAAGATGAAAGACTATGGCACTGCCTGGCGGATATTGCGAACCAGTTCCATTACGGATCAACTCTTTATAAAAGCTCAACGTATTCGTAACATCGAAGACAAAGGTAAGCAAAAAATTGATGATGACATACGTTCCGAGTATATTGGTATCATTAATTATTCGGTTATTGGCTTAATTCAGCTTTCCCTGAAATCGGATAGCCGCATGGAATTGCCTGTAGAAGAGGTAAGTAAACTGTATGATAAGCATGTAGCTGAAGCAAAAAACTTAATGGAAAATAAAAATCATGACTATGGCGAGGCCTGGAGAGACATGCGTGTTAGTTCTTTGACCGATCTTATTTTAATGAAACTTCTTCGAATCAAACAGATTGAGGATAACAAGGGAGAAACAATCATATCCGAAGGTATTGACGCCAATTTTAATGACATGATTAATTATGCTATTTTTGCGCTCATTAAATTAGAATGATCTTTTTTGATGTAATTCCCGATAGCTGTTGGGATAATATGTATTGCGTTATAAAAGAGTGTGAAATGTTTTATATTTATAACAAATTATAATTTAAAATAGAACATTTCCTATTCAGTCAGATATTGCATATTAAATATTACTTATTACATAAATTATAAATGAGGGGACTAGCAAACATTGCACGCTTTTTAGTAGGAGTACTGTTTATTTTTTCAGGGTGGGTTAAAGCCAATGATACGCTTGGGTTTTCTTACAAGCTAATCGATTATTTTGAAATTTTCGGAACTGATTTTTTAATTCCAACAGCTTTACCTTTAACCATTATAATTTGTATTTTCGAGATGGTTGCTGGTTTTAGTTTGTTAATTGGCGCACGTTTAAAGCTTACTCTTTGGACATTGTTATTACTGATTTTGTTTTTCACCTTTCTTGCTTTTTACTCAGCATATTTTAATAAAGGAACAACGGGTGGTGGTTTTGGTGATGCTTTGCCATTATCGTCATGGAAATCATTTACAAAAGATTTGGTTCTACTCATACTTGTCATCATTTTATTTATTGGTAAAAATGAGATCAATGCTATTTTTGGTCCCCGACTCGAAAATGCATTGCTTGTAATGGCACTTATTGCTGCAACAGTCTTTCCATTGTATACTTATAATTACCTGCCAGTTGTAGATTTCAGACCTTATGCCATAGGGAAAAATATTACTGCTCAAACAACCGGTGTTTTGGATGAATTAAAGAGCAGATCTAAATTAAGAGATAAAAGAACTGGAAACGAAAAGATACTGGATAGATTACCCGATAATTATGAAACAGATTATGAGTTCATCGAACAAATAACCGAAGTAACCAAAAAAGGAGCAGAGGCTAAAATCAGGGATTTTGTAATTTACAATTATAAAGGAGATGATTGTACACAGAAGATTATCGAAAACCCGAATGTTAATTTTTTATTAATTTGTGCGAATCTTGAAACTGTAAATCGGGATGCATTTGGCAAAATTAACGACCTGGCAATTTTATGTAAACAAGATCATGTAAAATTTATCGCATTAACAGCTGCAACAAAAGAAGAAATCGAACAATTTAAGAAGGAAGTAGAAACAGATATTGATTTTTATATAACGGATGCAACGATCCTCAGAACAATGATTCGCTCAAATCCCGGGCTAATGCTTTTAAAAGGCGGAACTGTTCAGGATAAATGGCACTACCATTCGTTGCCTTCTTTTACAGATGTTAAGCAAAAACATTTCAAGAAGGAAAGCCGGTGATTCAATTTATACTCAAACGTTTAATGTACGGCTTTTTGGTGTTGATAGGTGTCATCACCATTGTCTTTTTGTTATTTAATGTTTTACCAGGAGATCCTGCCAGAATGATGCTTGGGCAACGTGCCGATCTTGCATCCGTAGAAGCGATCAATAAAGATTTGGGAAGGAACCGATCGTTGTCAACCCAGTTCTTCATGTATTTAAATGATCTTTCTCCAATATCCGTTCATGACCCTGTACATGCAGATCATTATTTGTATTTAAGTAAACAAAAATACAGTTACTCCGAATTATTTTCTGCTGGTTCAAAAGTCGTTGTGATTAAATATCCCTATTTCAGAAGATCCTACATTACGAAAAGGAAAGTAGCTGATATTCTTATTGAAACATTGCCGGAAACTGCTGTTCTTGCTTTTTCATCGATCGTATTCGGAGCATTCTTCGGGATATTGCTTGGTGTATTATCAGCCATCAAAAAAAATACGTGGATTGATCGTTGCGCATTGGTGTTTGCGACTTTAGGAACAGCATTGCCCTCTTTTTTTGTGGGATTATTATTAATCTGGTTGTTTGGTTATGTATTGCTCGATTATACGGGTTTACACAATATCGGTACGTTGTTTATAACGGATGATTTTGGTGATGAACATCTGGAATTAAAAAATATTATTTTACCAACCCTAACATTGGGATTACGTCCATTAGCAATTATTATTCAGCTAACAAGGAGTTCTTTGTTAGATGTGTTATCACAAGATTATATCCGTACTGCCACAGCAAAAGGATTGAGTTATTATAAAGTGATCTTTAAGCATGCATTGAAAAATGCATTAAACCCTGTTGTAACAGCTATTTCCGGATGGTTTGCAGGATTGATGGCTGGAGCTATTTTTGTTGAAATGATTTTTAATTGGAAAGGAATAGGGTATGAAGTGGTGGATGCGTTGAACAAAAACGACTTACCAGTTGTGATGGGTGCCACACTCATCTTTGCCATTATTTTTGTATTGATTAATATTGTGGTTGATATTATCTACGGTGTGCTCGACCCACGTGTACGTGCGCATTAAAATGCGATTAAAAGTAATTTGTTATTTTAAACAGATAAAAAAGTATGAGAAAAAAAATTGTCGCAGGAAACTGGAAAATGAATAAATCTCTTTCGGAAGGGATTCAGCTAATTGATGATATTTTAAAAGGGAAACAAAAAGATTCGGATGTACTTAAAATTATTGCTACTCCTTTTATTCATTTGACAGAAGCTGCCCGCCAATTAAGTAAGCATAATGATTTTAAGTTGGCAGCACAAAATTGTCATCATCAATCAAACGGTGCGTTTACAGGTGAAGTTTCAGCAGATATGATTTCTTCTGCCGGTGCATCTTATGTTATTATTGGTCATTCAGAAAGGCGGTTGTATTTTAAAGAAACCAATGAATTACTCTTACAGAAAACCAAAATAGCATTGCAAGCTAAACTGATACCTGTTTTTTGCATTGGTGAAAATCTGGAAGAACGAAATTCAGGGAGGCATGAGGAAGTAGTGAAAAGCCAATTGACAGAAGCTGTTTTTCAGTTGCAGGTAGGAGAGTTTGCAAAAATAATTATAGCATATGAACCGGTTTGGGCCATAGGAACGGGTGTTACAGCAACAACAGAACAAGCTCAGGAGATGCACAAATTTATTCGTGAAGAAATCAATAAAAAGTACGGTCAGAATATTTCGGAAACTACCGTTATTTTGTACGGCGGAAGCTGCAACGCTCAAAATGCAAGAGAGTTATTTGCATGTAAAGATGTGGATGGTGGCCTAATTGGAGGAGCATCATTAAAGGCAGCAGATTTTAATGCAATCATCAATTCGTTTTCTTAAGAATTAATCCTATTACATGAATTATATTGAATTAGTGTTTCAGGTAGAACCCAGGGAGCAAGGCAGTGATGTGTTAATTGCTCAGTTGGCAGAGCTCGGTTTTGAAAGTTTTGTGGAAACAGAAAACGGATTTAAAGCATACATTCAGGAAATAGATTATAACCAGCAGCAGTTAAATATTGCCTTGTCTTATTACACCGATTTTTTTAAATTTAAATATTCTCATGAACTTATTCAACAACAAAACTGGAACAAAGAATGGGAAAATAATTTTCAACCGATTGAGGTAAAAGGCAAGTGCTACATCCGTGCGCCTTTTCATGAGGTAAAACCAGGTTTTTTATATGATGTCATAATAGAACCCAAAATGTCATTTGGAACCGGGCATCATTCTACAACCCAGTTGATGATTGAAAAACTAATGACATTAGATATTAACAATAAATCCCTGCTGGATATGGGATGCGGAACCGGAGTGCTTGCAATTGTAGCATCTATGATGGGAGCAAACCCAATCACAGCAATAGATATCGATGAATGGAGTTATGAAAACACAATGGAAAATTGTAGTAGGAACAATATCAACAATATACATGTTCATAAAGGAAATGCGCAAATTTTGGCCGGCCGATTATTTCATAGTATCTTAGCGAATATCAATAAAAATGTACTTCTGGCAGATATGAGTATCTACAGTTCCGTACTCGAAAATTCCGGTAATTTAATTATCAGTGGCTTTTTTGAAACGGATATTGATGAACTTTTGGCTAAATCAAAGGAGTTTGGATTGAAACTAAAAGACAGCTTGGTACAAGAAAAATGGGCGATGTTGCATTTTATTAAGTAACTTAAAAATGAAAAAACTAAAATCTCTCTGTATACTTTTTATAATAAGCATTTCATTTCAAAATCTTTCTGCTCAGGTTAATCCGATTAAACAGTTCAGTGAAGATCCTGTTAAATTTTTAGAAGAAGTGAAAACCATGTTTGAAGTTACGAACATGGAGAAAAAAGACATCAAGGATTATATGGAAGAGTTTGCAAAGGTTTGGGCAAACCCCAAATATACTGCAAACTTAAAAAAGGCCACCTATAATTCATTTAACCTGATGGTTAAAAAGAAAATTCGCATTTTACCCGAATACAAAAGTTACCTGAATTCGGTAATGAATTTCGTAAACTCCAATCAAAGTGAAGATAACTTTCTTACCTGGCAAGAGTGTATTAATAAAATTTTAAATGGTAAAAGTATTCGTAACTACTCCGAATACTTGGAAATGAGCGAAAATTTATTTGCAACAAATACATTCTATAAATCTGCGGTTGTTACGTTTACATCAAGTAATAATAAATACATTTTCGAATACGATAGTGTGCCTAAGGTTATATTTCCAAAGCTTGATCTTAAATGTTATAACAATCAAAACGATAGTGGAATTGTATTTAATACGAAAGGAACTTACTATCCTTACAAGGGGGTTTTTGTTGGCGAAGGTGGTAAAGTAAATTGGAAAAGAGCCGGCTTGGAAGATAATGTGGTATGGGCAGAATTAAAGAAATATCAGGTTACGCTTAAAACAAGTGGTTTTACAGCAGACTCTGTGGTGTTTTATAACAAAAAATATTTTGAAAAACCATTAATTGGCGTATTGACAGAAAAAGTGATTTCAGAACGGGATGAGTTGATTTCGTATCCACGCTTTGATTCTTACAGTAAGCGGATGCAGATTCCGAATATTGCGAAAGATGTCGACTATGATGGTGGTTTTTTTCAACGTGGAGCAAAATTTTTAGGTTCTGGTAGTAAAGAAGAAGATGCAAAACTCATCTTTATGAAAGATGCAAAGAAGTTTTTGATTGTTGGTGCAAAACTAATCGCGATTACAAAAGAAAAACTTTCGGCAGAAACCGCGAACATTAAATTTTTGTTAGACAAAGATTCCATTACACATCCAAGTGTGAATATGAAATACATGATAGAACCCCGTTTACTATCACTTGTTCGCACAAATGAAGGTATTTCCAAATCCCCTTATTTAAATTCTTTCCACGATGTGGACATGTATTTTGAAGAACTTTCCTGGAAAATCGGTGATTCAGCCATCAGTTTGAAAATGTTAATTGGTAACTCTCAAGAAGATGCCTTATTTGAATCAAGTAATTATTTCAGAACTGATCGTTATGATGCTGTTCAGGGAATGGAGCAGATGAACCCACTGATTCAGATTAGGGATTTTGATAAAGCAATAGGTAATACAACAACTCACAAATTTAAAGGTGAAGCATATGCAAAGTATAGTAAGCGTGCATTGAAGGATGTGGCACCAAACCTTATTCGTTTTTCGGCCCTGGGTTTTCTTACTTATAACCCGGAAAGTGATGAAGTAAACGTGACTGAAAAATTGTTCACATATATAGGCGCTCGTGCAGGACGTTTGGATTATGATGTAATCCAATTTCCTTCTGTTATCCGTGGAGGAAACAATGCATCAATGAACCTGAGGAATTATGACATGACAATTTATGGTGTGAAGCGGGTTGCAATGAGTGATTCTCAAAATGTGGCTGTATTTCCAACCAATCAAACAGTGGTGTTAAAACGAAACCGGGATTTTTCATTTGGAGGTGTTGTACATGCCGGGCGATTCGATTTTTTTGGAAAAGAATTCACATTCGATTATGATAAGTTTAATGTGGATCTAAAAAATGTGGACTCTTTGCGTATAACTGTAAAGTCAATTGAAAAAGATGTTTACGGTGAATATCCACCAGTAAGAGTAAAAACAATGATCGAGAAAATCAATGGAAGTCTCGAAATCGACAACCCTAAAAATAAGTCCGGGCGAAAAGAGTTTCCAAATTATCCGATATTTAATAGTTTTAAAGACTCTTATGCCTATTATGATAAACGATCCATTCAAAATGGTAAGTATCCCCGGGATAAATTCTACTTTCACCTTGAACCATTCACAATAGATAGTTTGGATAACTTTTCCAATGAAGGGATGGTTTTTAAAGGAGAAATGGTTTCTGCCGGAATTTTTCCAACATTCAAAGAATCATTAAGGTTACAGCCGGATTATTCATTAGGATTTGTATCTCAGACACCGGCTGCCGGATATCCGATGTATGGAGATAAAGGAACTTACAATGCAAAAATAAATTTGAGTAATAAAGGTTTAAAAGGAGATGGTTCTTTGAAGTATATTACATCTACAACTGTATCGGATGATTTTACTTTTTTTCCTGATTCTACAAATTGTATTGCGAAAACATTTGATATAAAAGAACAAAAAACACCACCCGAATTTCCGCAAACACATGGAGACAGTGTTAAAGTACACTGGATGCCTAAGAAAGATGTGATGTATGCAAATAACAATAAAGTAAGTAAATTCAAAAACTATAACGGACAAGCGCAATTTAACGGTACCCTTTCATTAACTCCAAAACAACTTTTTGGAAATGGTACTGCAGATTTTTCAAATGCTAAACTGGATGCACGACTGATTAAGTTTAAATCAAATGTGTTTGACTCTGACACAGCGAACTTTAGTTTAAAAGCAGAAGATATTTCAACGTTAGCATTTGCTACAGATAACGTCAAGGCGCATATAGATTTTACAAAACGTGTTGGTGAGTTTAAATCGAATGGTAAAGGTTCCATCGTAAAATTCCCTGTGAACCAATACATTTGTTTTATGGATAATTTTAAATGGTACATGGACAATAGCGAAATTGAACTTGGATCGGATAAAAAACCTGCGCAACAAAGTGATTTAGATCTGGAAGGGCCAGAGTTTATCTCCGTTCATCCAAAGCAGGATTCACTTCGATTTCAATCACCCGCAGCTCGTTATGACCTGAAAAAATATATTATTACAGCAAGAGATGTAAAATATTTGAATGTGGCCGATGCTAGAATTTACCCGGATAGCGGTTTGGTTGTAATAAAAAAGGAAGCTGTTATGCAAACATTTAACAATGCGAAAATTGTGGCAAACGCAGTAACAAAATATCACAATTTGTATAAATGTACCGTAAATGTTACGGCCCGTAAAAATTATTTTGGTTCGGGTTCGTATGATTACGTGGATGAGGCAAAAAATAAATTAACATTTTACTTTAGTAATATCAATGTTGATACGACTTATCAAACATATGCAGAAACAAACATTCCTGATACTTCTAAATTCAAACTAAGCCCAATGTTTGATTACAAAGGAAAAGTAAAACTGAAAGCATCCAATCAGTTTTTGGTATTTGATGGTTCTGTACGTATTAAACACGAATGTAATGGTATAGCAAAGGCCTGGATGAAGTTTGAATCGGAAGTGAACCCTGCAGACATCTACATTCCTATCAGCAAAAATCCGGTTGATATTGGAGGTAAACCGATTGCTACTTCAATGATGGTAACAACCGACTCAACACATTTTTATTCTGCATTCCTTTCACCGAAACAGTCCGGCACCGATCCGTATGTTTTACCTGCTGATGGATTCTTATTTTTTGATAAAACATCGAAAGAGTATAGAATATCAAACAAAGAAAAATTGGTTGAACGCTCCCTACCTGGTAATTACTTAAGTTTAAGTACAACGCAATGTAAAGTATATGGAGAAGGTAAAATTGATTTAGGTGGAGATTTCGGACAATTGAAAGTGACGTCAGTTGGAAACGCAACCCATTTTTTAATACCGGATTCTACAAATTTTGACATGCTTATGGCATTTGACTTTTTCTTTGCAGAGAATGCCTTAGAAAAAATGTCGGATCATATCATCAATACGGGCGAACTTAAAGCAACAGATTTTTCTAAACCTGTGTTTGAGAAAGGATTACGTGAATTACTTGGAAAGGAACAGGCAGATAAACTAATTTCGCAGTTAAACTTATATGGTGCATATAAAAAGGTGCCAGATGAGTTGAGAAAAACATTGTTCCTTACAGATGTGAAAATGAAATGGAATAAAGATACCCGCTCATATACATCTGCAGGAAAAATCGGTGTAGGAAACATTGATAAAACGCAGATCAATAAATATGTTGACGGTAGGATAGAACTTGTTAAAAAACGTGGTGGTGATATCTTGAATATATACCTGGAACTTGATCAAAACAACTGGTATTATTTTAATTACACGCGAGGAATGATGTTGGCTGTTTCATCAAATGAAGCATTTAATTCTATATTGAAAGAGTTGAAAGCAGATAAACGTGAAAAAGCAGGAGATAAGGACAAACATGAACCCAATTTCACATTTAACATATGTCCGCCAAGTAAAAAAACACAGTTTTTACGTAAAACCCAAAGTGCTGAAGAGTAGTGATCAATTTATCTAACATACTTTTTCTTATTGGAGCATATTTACTAGGGTCCATACCTACAGCGGTATGGATCGGTAAGTTTTTCTATAATATCGATGTTCGTGAATATGGTAGTGGAAATGCCGGAGCAACCAATACATTTCGGGTACTCGGTAAAAAAGCGGGTATTCCGGTATTGCTTATTGATGTATTAAAAGGGTTTGCTGCTGTTTGTCTGGCGTATCTGAGTGATTACAGTCCCTATTCGAACCAGATGATTAATTTGCAGTTGGTACTTGGTATCGCTTCTCTCGTTGGGCATATATTCCCAATTTTTGCTTCCTTTAGAGGCGGAAAAGGAATTGCAACACTTCTGGGAATTATTTTGGCAGTACATCCCTATGCAGCTTTCTGTGCCATTGGTATTTTTATCGCAGTACTCTTAGTTTCCAGTTATGTATCCCTAAGCTCAATGACAGCAGCGTTATGTTTCCCTATAATTGTTATCGGTGTGTTTAAAACAACAGCTCCCTCATTGGTCATTTTTTCAATCCTTATTGCAATCATGGTGTTGATAACGCATCAAAAAAATATAGAGCGTTTATTACGTAAGGAAGAATCCAAAGCCAAACTGATTAAGAAAAAAAAAACGACTAATAAAACTTCGCCCATTGGAAGTGAATCGAAATCATAAAAGATACATTTAGATTTTTTAACAAGTGAGTATGTAACATAATAAACAACCAATCGTCGGAACTCATTCTTATCGCATTTAATGATATCTTAAAACGTTACTCAATTGAATTTTTTGAATAAAATAAAAATTACGTTTATTCTTATTTGTATTAGTTTCTATTGCAATGCTCAAAATATAGTAACCATTTCCGGGCATGTGTATGATAAAGAAAGCAAATTGCCGCTTCCACGTTTAATGGTTATAAATAAACGTACAGGAAACGGAACCTTTGCTGATGCTGAAAGTAAATTCTCCATTTTAGCACGACAAACTGATACCATTATTTTTTCGGCAATAGGTTTTAAGATGAAGAAAATATGTTTGAAGGATTCTGCAGAAAAGAGCCGCTTTTATGTTTCTGTACCACTCGAAAAGCTTTATTATGCATTAAAAGAAGTAAGTGTTTTTGCTCCAAGAACCTTAAATGAAATTGATAAAGATATTGCTGCTTTAGACTCGATTCGTGCCCACAATCGAAACTTTAAAGACATTAATGCACTTGAAAGTCCGATTACCTATTTGTATGAACGATTTAGTAAATTTGCCAGATCAAAGCAACAGGTGGCCATTTGGGAAAACGAAGATCTGAAACGCAGTATATTAAAGGATCTTTTCCGTATCTATATAAAATATGATATAATGGATTTGTCGGAAGAGGAATTTGATGCCTTTATTAAATATTGTAATTTATCAGAAGGCTTTATTAAAAATGCAACACAATTTGAATTGGTAATGGCAATCAAAGTAAAATACGAAACCTTCAAATACAGGTGGAAGTAACAAAGCTGTTCGGTGTTTTAATTTGACCGTGACAGATTCTACATTTGCAGCATTCACTTATTGGAATGAAATTCTGGAATGCTGCCCCAATCTTACGCTTACTCATACCATTTATAGCCGGAATACTTTCGGTTCGGTTATTCTCTCTTTGTACACTCGCGCTAATCATTTTCATTGCACTGTGTGTTGTTTTATTGTTTTTAACAACATTTATTTCAGCTTTTAATAGCTATAAAAATTCATTATACTATGGTTGTATCGTTTTTACACTCATTTATTGTATAGGATATTGGCAGGCATTTACAAAAACAAACCCACGCAGATTTAATCATTTTGCAAACGAATTAAAAAAATCGACTTTCATTTATGTGAGAATTGATGGAGCTGTTGTTGAAAAAGAAAAATCTGTTAAAATCATTGCACAACTGATATCTGTAAAGGGATACATCAACACCTCAGTTCCTGAAAAAGTACTTCTTTATTTTCAAAAAAATGAACAGGCTTTAAAACTAAACGATGGAGATGAACTAATTCTGCAGAATAAATTGAACGAAATACCATTCCCCAAAAATCCTGGTGAGTTTGATTACAAACATTTTATGGCGAATAAAAATATCCATCAGCAGGCTTTTATAAAATCAAATCAATGGATACATACCGGGCATAACGCTGGCAATATTTTCATCACACAATCCATATACGCACGTAACCGGTTATTGTCAATTTTAAAACAAGCTCAGCTCAAAGGAGATGAGTTTGCTGTAGCCTCTGCTTTACTGGTAGGTTATACAGATAAATTAGATGCGGATTTGCTATCTGCTTATTCACAAACAGGAGCCATGCATATATTATCCGTTTCTGGATTACATGTGGGAATTGTGTTTGTTGTATTAAACACGTTGCTGCTTTTTTTAGATCGATTCAAGTATGGATTAATAGTAAAAGCACTCATCTTAATTTTTTTTCTCTGGATATATGCATTCATTTCAGGTTTGTCGCCTTCGGTGATAAGATCGGCCATTATGTTTAGTTTCATTGCATACGGGAAATCGTTAAAAAAAAATTCAACAATCTACAATACACTTGCTGCATCCGCATTGTTGATGCTATTGTATGATCCTTTTTATTTATTTGATGTGGGGTTTCAGTTATCATATCTGGCTGTGATTGGGATTGTAGCTATTCAGCCGCTTTATTCCAGCATTATAAAAACCGATAATTGGTTGTTTTATCAGCTGCTATCTCTTGTAACGGTTTCCATTGCTGCACAATTAGCCACGTTCCCAGTTAGCATTTATTATTTTCATCAGTTTCCGAATTATTTTTTATTCACCAATTTGATCGCTATTCCGCTTTCCACAGGTATCATTTATTTGGGAATAACCCTTTTGCTCTTTTCACGCAGCTCGTTTATTGTAAACTATTTAAGCCATCTGTTTTCCTGGTTGGTGCAGTTATTAAATAATAGTATCCGGTGGATCAGTCATATGCCCTATGCAATTACAGATGGGATTTTTATCAATATAGTCCAACTGATTGGAATGTATTGGTGCATCGTATTTTTGATGAGTTTTCTTTATACAAAGCGTGTTCGTAACCTTTATTTTTTTTTGAGTGGTGTTACTTTTTTGTTGCTCGTGCAGTTGCTGGTCGAAATAGAATCACAGTATCAACGAAAATTCGTTGTGTACGCATTTCCGCAGGTAAGTGTAATGAATTTTATAGATGGCAAAGAGCATGTTTTGTTAGAGGATTCAACGGATCAGGGATTTGATATAAAGGCCAGAGGGCTTGAGCAATATTGGAGATCTTTAAAATTAAATGATCCTGTATTTGTTAGAGGTAATGTAAAAAGCTCAGCTATTTGTATACGTGATGAATTTATTCAGTTTTATGATAAACGGATTGTTGTTTTAAAGAATTCAGAAAAAACAAAACAATTATACAAGAGATGCGATTCAATGGAAGTGGATTATGTGATTTTGTCAAACAATGTGAAACTATCACTTATGCAAATAGTGGCAGTGTATAGCCCCAAATGTATCGTTTTTGATGGTTCCAATAAATCGTATCAGGTGAAGAAATGGGAAGAGTGGTGTACCCGTAATGGTCAAAACCATTATTCGGTGATGGACAAAGGAGCGTTGGTAATAGAATTTTGATTGTTTCGTATATCTCAAAATCAGCTAAATTTGTAAAATGAATTTCAAATTAGGTGATAAAGTAAAATTTTTGAATGAGAAAGGTGAAGGAATCATTACCCGTATAATTAATGTTGCTACTGTAGGTGTAACGGTTGAGGATGGTTTTGAAATTCCTTTTGCAATTTCAAATTTAATAGTGATGTCTGATAAAATGGAGGAAAAACCTTCCGTTCCGAAAGTAAAAGTGCCTCCAATGCTTGTTCAGGAAAAACAACCACAAAGTAAACAGGCTGAAAAAGTAGACGAGGAAGAGGGAGTTTATTTGGGATTTTCGCCGGAGAATAAAAAAGATATTTCGCACTCAAATATAAATGTATGGTTGATGAACCATACTTCTTATACCATTTCGTTTAGCTATTCAATTTGGAACGCTGGAACGTATAACACCCTGGAAACAGGTAAGATAGAGGCATTTGATGTTGATTTGGTTCAAACCATAAACCGCAAAGAATTAAATGATCATCGTAATTTTAAGATAGATGTTTTGTTTTATAGTGAAAAAGCGCACGAACATCAACCGCCGGTGAGCAATGTTATCAAATTAAAACCAATTAAATTATATAAGGAGAATGCATTCAGGTCCAATGGGTTTATCAAAGAAGGAGCGTTAATATTCCCTGTATATAAAGTTTCAGAAGGAGAGATGCCTGAAGCGTATAGGATAACCAATCAAAAATTATCTGGAATTTTATTTCAAAAAAATAAAGAATCTTTTCGTTCAAAAATATCAAAGCCGCATGCAACAAATGATCCATTGAAAGAAATGGAAATTGATTTGCACATAGAAGAGTTACTGGATGATTATAGTAATATGAGTAATGCTGAAATTATTCAAGTGCAATTGCGTCATTTTCAGAATGCGCTAGATAAAGCAACAAATGAACATTTGAAAAAATTGATTGTTATTCATGGGGTAGGGAACGGGCGCTTAAAACAGGAGGTACGTTTAATTTTAGCCGGTTACAGCAATTTGAAGTATTATGATGGATCTTATGCCCGTTATGGGTTTGGAGCAACAGAAATTCAGTTTTACTAGCGTTTTAAGTTTTAGAAGTCATTCATTCTTTATTAAAGCAAAAAAACACGCGGCTGATGCGTCTTCCTCTCACCAGGCAGCACCGGCGAGCAGGCCAGAGAAAGCAGCGGGGATGTGGCTCGCTAGTGCGGCTGCCGTTGGCTTTCTCTTGAATTTTTTGTTTCTTTTTGTTTCAAGACAAAAAGA
>DAORKB010000035.1:7301-20188 GCA_035439365.1 Bacteroidia bacterium | reverse complement strand
GAATTGTGCGATTGTGTCAGTTCGAGCGGAGTCGAGAACTGTGCGTAAGCTTATGATGCTTCTAAAGCCTTCCCACAGTTCTCGACTCCGCTCGAACTGACACGACACACACCTCATCACTTATTTGGTTAAAAAAGATAATCATTTTAAATTTCCACGTATTTTTGCACTCGCCAAAAGAAACATTATCAAGTTATCAGAATGAAAAAAATTACTGCAAAAATGATTTTAGTTGTGATCTGCTTTTTTATGATCACGCAGAGTTATGCACAAGTTAAAAGACAATATACTACTAATTATAACGGATGGTTTGTTTACATTGGAAATCATAAATTAACGGATAAATGGGGTTTGCATTTGGAGCTTCAATGGAGGCGCAGCAATATTGTGTTGGATAATCAACAGCTGTTACCACGTGTTGGGATTAATTATTATTTGAACAGCCACATCTATTTAACAGCCGGTTATTGTTATGTGCTTACGTATCCCTATGGCGCTTTCGCTGCAAAATCTACGTTTCCGGAAAACAGAATCTGGGAACAAATCAATTTCAAAACAAATGCAGGTATTGTAGAGATCAACAACCGTTTGCGATTGGAGCAGCGATATGTAAACCAGCCGGTTTTGCAGGATGATGGGGACTTTGAACCCGGAGATGCTGTGTATACGAATAGAGCCAGGGCATTGATGCGCCTTTCTGTACCTTTTAAAGGAGCAACAATCGAAGATCGTTCCTGGTATGCATCTGCATTTAATGAAGTGTACATCAATTTTGGAAAAAATGTTGGGTACAATATTATGGACCAAAACCGGGCTTACCTTGGACTTGGATATAAATTGCCGAAAATAGGGCGCTTGGAAATTGGTTATTTGAATCAACTTATTTTAAGAGCTGATGGTGTAAAAGTAGAAAAAAATCACACCGTTCAAATTTCACTCTCCTCTAGTATCGAATTCAGAAAAAAGAAAGAATAGGTGTGAAAGCCCCGACAATTACTTGCGGCATTTATTTATACAATACGAAATCTGAAAAGATACTCGTATGTCATGCCACGCATTCACCCTGGAACAATTGGTCGATACCCAAAGGCGTGCAGGATGAGAACGAGGAATTATATGCCACTGCCGTGAGAGAATTGTATGAGGAAACCGGAATAGAGATAAAACAGTTACATATATTGGCGGTTCATGCACTGGAAGCGAAGAAGTATGAAAAGCAGAATAAAATTTTAGAATCCTTTCTTGCGATAACGGATTCGGAAATTGATATAGAATCATTAATTTGCCATAGTCTAACAGAAAAAGGTTTTCCGGAAGTGGATAAATATAAATGGGTAACATTGGAAGATGCATGGAAAGTGCTTCATGAAGCGCAACAGAAAAATGGCTCCGCAATAGAGGAACTTATTCGTTCAATATCATAAAATAAAAATTTAACTCATAAAATAAATGTCTGTCAGTCAAGTGCTTAAAAATAGAAATCAGGATCTATGTGAATTATGTAATGAAACAGCGTCTGCTGTCGAATACCTTGTAAGTGGCCCTGGTCACACGGAGGATATACCGGCGAATCAAGTGGCTATCTGCACTACTTGTTTAAATGCACTGGATGATAAAAAAGCCAGTTTCCATTGGCGTTGTATTGAAGGCAGCATTTGGAGTCAGGAAGCAAGTGTACAAGCCTTGAGTTACAGAATAGGCTATTTATTAAAAGAAGAGGAGTGGGCCAATAACCTGATTAATTCTGTTGATCTGGATGAGCATATTATTCAATGGGCAATAAGTGTTTATGAAAAGGTGGAAGTGCATACCGATGCATTTGGAAATACACTTGCCAATGGAGACAATGTTGTACTTGTACAAGCACTTGATGTAAAAGGCACCAACTTTACTGCTTCCAAAGGAACTGTTGTAAAGAAAATAAAACTGGTACACGATAATCCGGAACAAATAGAAGGGAAGATCAATGAGCAAACGATTGTTATATTGACGAAATATGTGAAAAAGGGTTAAACTCAAAATGCTGGGAGTACTCTTTCACTCACCGGCGTACCACTCTGATTTACCTGGAAAATTTTCATCCGATTAACACGCTCTAAGTAAAATCCATTGGATGAAGTTCTTATATTGACTGTAGAGGAAAAACACCTGCCCAAACCTACCCCAAAAACAGGGAAATAACTATCCCATAATTAGTCGATCTCCTTGCATTTTTCTTACGAATGCGTTGTTCCTTTGTATTGTAAATGAGCGATAAAATTGGAATAAAAAAAGCATAGTATTTAAATCAACTATCACGGAGTATAAATTTTAAAATCATATGGTCATGGGCGCTAAAAACTTACAACTGGTATCAGGCAAGAAATTCTACATTGAGAGTTTCTCAGCTTTTAAAGAATGGGAAAGATCATTACATCGATTCAGCTTAAACAATGAGCTGAAATCATATGTGTTTGATTTATCCGAATTGTCATTCTCAGAAAATGTAAATCTGACAACGCAGGTGGATGAATATAACAATGCCTGTGGTTGCAAAAGCGGTAGTGCATTTATGAGTTTAACAATTATTTCAATGATTACGTATTTTTTTGTGTCAGATATGAAATTTGCTGATCTGACCGTGTATCAATTTCTTTCATACCTGGGCGTGGTGATACTTGCAGCTTTAACAGGAAAAGCTGTGGGGCTTTTGCACGCTCACTTTAATTTAATAAAACTTGCCCGTAATGTAAGGCAGCAATTATCAAATACAAATGCATACGCATTAAAACATCGTTAAAACGAAAACTAAACGAATCTAAACAACAAAAACTAGAAATCATGGGACGGGTGTGCAGGGAGTTTCAGGAATGGGTGGAAGAGCAGATTGAAAAACCTATTGAAGAGTGGGAAAACAGACAAGAGAGGCGATGCAGAGAGCAGGATTGTAACTGGTGGTGTTTGTGTTGTAATAAATGGTTTTGCTGGCTAGTATGGATAGTTGTTAAGGTTATCCGTTGGGTGGTGGTTACGGTCGGGAAATGGGTAACACGTATCGTTTGTGAAATAGTAAATATAGTGTTGGATATTATCGGGTTCATTGTTAACTTGATTTTGAGTATTCCAATTATCGGTGGTATAATTCGAACGATCCTGAACTGGGTAACAGAAATTATCTGGAGAATTGTTGGGCTACTGGATTTTTTCGCATCTCTTGTTGGAATACGTCCAAGAAAGAAAATGTATTTTGGTGTGATTGTACCTTCTGTTGATGGTAAACAAATTATTTCGGATGAATTAATTATGAGACAAGTTAATGCAGCCATTAGCTTTTACGACACCACTTGTAACATCAACCTCATCTTTACCGGAATATGCAAAACCAACGTTAAACCACCTGATTCTGGTTTAGTTGTAGGTTGTGATGCAAGTGGATTTTTTAATGACTGGTGGATTGCGGGTTCTTATTTTGAGTTTGCAACGGCAACATGTAAGTTCATGGATAGCTTCAGACGTGTTATTGGATTGGGTGCAGAGATTGTTGTTTTTATCGTGCAGGATGTTACACCCAAAGGAACCAATGGATGCAGTTTTACATCGACACATAATTATGTGGTGATAGAAGCTAAACGAGACGATCAGGCATTTGTAGCTGCACACGAAATGGGTCATGCTTGCTGGTTAGCCCATGATTCAGATACAACTAATTTGATGAATCCGATAACGCCTTCATCAAATCCAGTGTTAAGCAATCTTCAGATTTCTTTGGTGAGATGGAGTAAACATTGCGTGTATATTTAGAAATCCCCATGAAGCCAAAAAATGAAAGCGAAGTGTTTTTACACTTCGCTTTTTTGTTTTATACTTTGGATTGTTTATCGGATCACAATTTTAGAGCAGGAACTTTCTCCTGTAAGATTGGTTATTTTTAAGAAATAAATACCTTTTGGTTGTTCGCTGAGGTCAATTTGTTTTTTGTCGTTACCGTGTTTTACTTTGTATATTACTCTCCCCGTGATATCAATCATTTCAACAATACTGTTCGTTTCGAGCCTGTCGATTGTAAATATTCCATTGCTTGGGTTGGGGTAAATCATGAAAGTAGTTTTCTTATTGATTTCTTTTTTTATTCCAATCGGAATTTCTGAAACGGGCCTGGAGTAAACCCCTTTGTTAGTGGCTATAAATAAGAGATCATTTCGTCGAATGCTATTTTTGAAATCATAATAGGGGGGCAATCCTTCTGAGATATCTGTCCAGTTTTTTCCAAGATCGTTTGAAAGCAACAATTTTGCAGTATCTACTTGCCCAATAATATTATTGTTAACAAAAGTAGCTGTTACGAGTGTGCTGTTAACAGGGTTAATGTTTTTCCAGCTTTGACCTTTATCCGCTGAAAGATGCATTGCATCAAATGATTTGACGAGAATATTGTTTCCTTCTCCTTTAACGGAATATCCAATTACATTATCAAAAGGTGATGCATTAAAAGGGTTCCAGCTTAAACCCTGATCAGTGGAAAGAAATAATCCCTTGGTGAAACTGGATGCAAAAAAATAATCTCCATCAGAAGCCAGTGATGTTACAATTTCCATATCTGGGAAGTTGGGTAGTTTATCTGCTAACCGCACCCAATCAATACCATCTGCTGAACTGTAGACACCGTTATTGGTAGCGGTGAAAATAGTCTTACCGATTCTGATAATATCATTTACCCGTTGGTTGAAAGCCTTGGAATATTTCCATGTTATTCCTTTATCATTGGAGAACATTATTCCTGGCTGATAGCTACTGCCACAGAAGATGGTATCACCAATTAATTTTAGGCATGTTGCGGCAATACCGGGTGTTAAGTTTGTCCAATGAGTACCATTATCAATGGAAGTCATAAGTCCACCACTTGTACCTGCATAAATTGCATCAGTTGTCTGGATGATATCAGACACATCCAGTGCTTCAATACCTTTGCTGGTAAAGGTCCATGTAACTCCGGCATTTGTTGAGGTGTAAATACCGAGCGCCGTTCCCAAACAAAAGTTAGAACCTGTTACGGTTAGTAGCCCCCAAGTGGTAGGGAACGGATAATTTGAAATCTTTGACCATATTATCCCATCGTTACTGGAATAAATACCATCCTTAGAACAAGCATATGCGACAGAATTGTTTGTTGTTACCCAGGAGGCTGACAACCCAGTGGAGGTCCAGCTTTTTCCATTATCGGTTGAAGCAAGCATATCTTTATAGATGAGTATAAGAAATGTATTCTTAAATTGAATTAACTGCCCCGGATAATTGACTCCTGCTGGATTGGTTTTTTTCCAGGTATTTCCCTGGTCGATAGAAAAATACAAACCGTATTGACAACTGGCAAAAAGTGAATCCCCTTTTAGTTCAAGATCTTCTATATAAAGTTCTTCTGCAGGGTTGGAAAGGTCTATTTCTGTCCATGTTTTGCCATCATCATAGGACCGGTGAAAACTGTATAACCCAGCAGCAAATATCGTATCGCCTTTTACAATAATTGTTTTCAGATTTGCATTGTCACTATACAGTATTTCCTTCCAACTTGTACCTTGATCGTTGGATCGGTAAATACGTGACGATGATGCAAGAAAGGCAGTTTCATTTCGAAAAGCAAATTCAGACCTTGAGAAAACGTTGTGAGAAATTTTAGAAGCTTGCCAGGTAAGCCCCTCATCTTTGGATGTGTATATGTTATAAATTGTAGTAGCATACAGGATGTCTCCATTCTTATTCAAGGAACGTATCTGTGATCCATCCTGGGAACTGTATTTCCATTGTGCATTTATTCCAGACGTAATCATCAGGAATAAAATGATGTAGTATAATTTTTTCATGTTATAAAAGTTTTTAAAAATTTGTGAAATGGGTAATGCAAAGCCAAACCGCCTATCGATAGTTATAAGCAATGTGTTCGTATTACGGTAAATAATCCTGATTAAAGCGCATCGAAAATTTTTTGGTTACTGAGAAAAGTTTCTAATCACTGCGATGGCACTTTTTTGATCGACAGCAACAACCGGTGGAAGAATTCGTTCATTCCCCGTTGAAGCATTTATAAAATTTTTCGAATCAAAAAAGGCGATGTTATTTTTATCCGTAATGGTCCATATTAAATTCTCAGCATCCGCTTTACAACGAACAGCCTCTGTTTTTGAGAAACGAAAAATTGCATTTTTTCCTTTCTCTATCAGAAAAATGGTACTGTATGCCAATTGTTTGTTATCATCCGAAATCTTTGTTTTTACCGGATTAAAAACAATGGGATAAGGTTGCAGCGGGTAATCACAGTTGTAAGTTCCCATTGATGCAATTGAAAAAGTACGTGCGATGGTGTTTCTTAACCTTCCTGGAGTATTCACTGACTTTGAATACAGTTCATTCAACTCCGTATTTACAGCATTGAGTTTTTTGGTTTTTTCTAACTCCTGTTGATCCCTGTAGGTGGTGGACTGGTTGTGTTTTTTATTGAACGTTGATAAGGCCTCCTCATAGTGCGCCTTGTCAAATACCGGTACCGCAGTTACGCTGATGGTTGTGTCTTTCTTGTGCAATTTAACAAGGTAAGTTCCCTTTTCTTCGGCATTGTATAAAGAAATATGATCCCAGTTTATTTTAAAATAAGCAGGTTTGAATGTTTTATCCGTTACTTCAAACAACACATCTTTATACGCAGCCAACTCGGGAAAATTCTTTTCTTCGTAATCAATTTTAAATGAATACTTCTGAGGGTCTGATAATGCCGGTTGAATACTGTTTATTGCTGCAATTTCAGGTTGTGCATTTGTGGTTGTTTTTTTTGATGTTGATGATTTCGATAACGATTCAATGCGATCTTTGCCTTTGTAAATCCAGTTTTTAACAGACTCATCAAGCTTATACAAATTAAAGCGACTCTCGTCCGAAGAAGAGATCATACAAATATTAATTTTTTTGTTTGCAGCGATTTCCAATTCCTGCTGTTTATCAAATGCACGTATTTCAACCATTCCTGCTGATTCGAAGGTGTATTTTGTTCCTGCAGAATCATAATGCATAGGAATACCAGAAAGAAAGATAGAACAAGGGTCATGATATTCTCTGTATTTTAATTCAATGCTGTCTGTTATGATTTTTCCTTCCTTATTGGTAAATGCAAGTGGAGGAATGATAAGAACGCTTCCGTTTTCATGCGTAAGTGTAGCACCTTTTCCAGCACTGATGTGATAGGTTGAAAAAGGTGTTTCCAGACCAGGAAATGGTGGTTGGATAAAAGGTGCATCTGCTTCCTGGGCAACCACCGGCACTTTTGTAGGCACTGGCTGTACCGGAGTAGATTTTGTTGTAAGAATAATACCGGCAACAACAGCTGTTCCTATAACAGCAGTACTCCAGATAAGTAATTTTTTAAAAAATAATTTTTTGATCAGGGCATGATCATTCAGTAAACGATCAAAATTTTGATGCTTATTGATTTGATTCGATCCGGGAATAGTTCTGTCCTGAATAATTTTTCTTTTTATCGGTCTATTTTTCATGTCTCAACAAATTTTTCAATTTATCCAAAATGCGATAGGTTCGTACTTTGGCATTGTTCTCCGTAATTTCAAGAATTTCGGCAATTTCCTTAAATGCACGTTTTTCAAAAAAACGCAACTCAATCAGCTCCATGTCCTCATCTTCCAGCGTACTTAAAACGTGATACAAATTGGAATAATCCGCCGGCTCTTCTTCTCCCATTTCATTGATCATTTCACCAATACCTTTTTTTTCGGTACTTACAACCAGCTCAATTTTGTGCTGTGCCTGCATGTCATACAATTCGTTGCGTGCTATCCGGAAAAGCCAGGATGAAAACGGCAACCCCATATCCTTGTACTTGGATAAAGCTGTCAATGCCTTTAAAAATACCTGAGAGGTGATGTCAGCGGCTATATCCTCTGTTTCCACTCTTTTTAAAATGAACAGAAAAATTTGCTCGTAGTATTTTTTATAGAGGACACCAAATTTGGAAGTATCCTTTTGTGCAGCCTTTATTTGTGCTGCATCCAGCGTAAGTTGCTCCGCCGATTGATGATAAGATGTCTGGTGTTCGCTCATGTTTAACTAGCTGCTCTTTACTTGATAACCTCGTAATTCGTAAAAAGATACATGAAAATGAAAATAAATCAATCAATGTATTTCTGCGGCTTTCAGGAGTGTTTCAATGGTATCTAAATTTTTATCGAATAAGGTCACTTCCAAATCATAGGTTTTTGAAGGGTCAATTTGTAGTGCATCAATTTGTTTGGAACTTACCACACCAAAGTCGCCGTTTCTCAATTCAACAATAATAACATTGGAAGCAAACGGTCTTGCAAAGACCGTTTCTGGAGAAATGCCCATGTTACCGGTATATTGTGAAATTTGTTTTGTGCGGTTATCAATAACACAAAAGGCAGCGACAGCCAGTTTCCCTTTACTAGTTGCATTTATAAAATTAACACTGAATTTTGTGTTCACATTGATGGTTCTTGGGGAGTTACTTCTGTTATTGAGCCGGGTAGGCAAGTAATTTTTGAGATCCAGTGCACGCAATACAAATTCTGAGTTTAAAGATGATTTACCAAGTATCTTATATTCATCTGCAATTAATGCATCATAATACTCCAGCCATTCTTCCATCGACATTAACCGCTCTTCATTACTCATACGTGTTTGAAGTGTTTTCCAGGCATTCGTTCGCATTTCTTTGTAATTGTTGTCGTATAAGCGTTTTTCTTTTGCCAAATCCCGGTTAAAATTTTTTGATCGTCGCATCAATGCTTTTTGGTAAGCTGTGAATCTTCTGGTATAGGTTCTCTGATTTTTTTCTATCGATTGAGAAGGAGAAACAGGATAAGCCGAAAACTTTTCGAATAGTGAATCCGTTTTTACTTCAATGGTGTACAAACTATTGTTTTTATCGTATTGTATGCGCACGTCATTCCAGTGTATAGGGTTTATCGTAAAATCTGTAAAAATACCCGGAAGTTTATAAAGTTTTAGTGCAGCAACAAGTTGGGGTTTATACAAGTACTTTCTTTTAAACTGTCTTCTTGATAACGGGCCGTCGTATACCCAGTACATCCCTGAAAAAGCTCTGAGTTCGGGATAAGTGACAAGGTTAGAAGGAATATAAAAGCAGATCTTTTTTTTAGGTGAGCGTATTTTATTGTCGTAAGACGAAAAATAAAAGTATGTGTCAAAAAAGCTGCTACGTAGTCTTGTCACTTCACTTGTGTTGTGATACTTGAAATTAGCATAACGCTCTTCAAAAAAGAGTGTATCAAAATTATACGTAATGTTTCGGAATAAGGAAGGATAATAACGGTATGCGGGTGAGAGCACTGTTAACTGTTTGGTTGCTTTTAAACTACCTGTTGAAACTTTAATTTCAGCTTGGGTTTCTTTTTCCTTTTCTGTCTCTGCGTTCTCATCTTCATCGGGATTAACAGGAAAGCTGATCTCTGCATTCGGGAACATCTTTTTTATCTGTTCCACTTCTTCTCCTGATATTTCCTTATCCAGGGATAGAAACTCAATAGGAGCATCTTTTAATTTTTCAAGATCTTTAACCGGATTTAAAAGCAAGTTCCCCTGTATACTTAAATCGTTTATGGCTTTTAAAGCAGAGATTTCTGAAGGCAATTCGGTGAGTACGTTGTTGCTTACATCGAGCACTTTTAAGTTACGAAGTTTGGTTATGTTCTTTGGTAAGTCGGGCATAAAATTAACCGGTATGACCAAGGTGCTAAGTTGAGGTAGAGAAGTCAGCTGCTCAATTAGTTCTTCGTAATGAAGCCGTGTGCTACCCGATACTTCTACTTTTTTTAAGGTAGCGATTTTAGAAATGCTTGCTGGTGGTTTTGTCCAGTCGTTATCGATAAAATGAATCTCATCCAGTGGAAGGGTTTTTAGTTGTTCACACAGATCAGTATAATCCAAGGATTCGTTACCACTGATTGTCAGTGAATGCAGCTCTTTAAGACCTGAAATATTTTCGGGCATTTTTGGTAAATTGTTATCATCAAATGTTAAATTGGTTAAATTTTTAAGGGCAGATAACCGGTAGAGTAATTTTTTAAGATCTGTTTCTTCCCCTTCTCCTTGTAATGTAATGGATTCAATGTATTTGAATGTATGAATCTTTCTTAAGGCAAGTTCCAGTTCCTGTGGGTTGCTTAAATCAATTTCAATGTATTTCGACTTAATTGTTGCGTTTGATATATTAACAGCTACCGAATCTTGCGCAAACCCTTTGTGGGTATTAAAAACAAAGAAAAATACAATAATAAAGCGATACAATATAAATCTTGACATCCCTACGTGCTTTTTAGTGATAACTGAAAATGAAATGAAAAGATACAAAAGTTAAATAAAAAATGCTAAGCCTCTGTTTCTGAATTCTCATCAAGCAAAAGCTAGTTAACGGTAACAACCACATTCCCTGTTTTTTCTCCTGTTTCAACATATTTTGTGGCTTCCACTATTTTTTCGAGGGGGAAAGTTTTATCGATCACAGCTTTGTATTTTCCTGTTTCGATTAATTCTTTAAAAAATTGAATATCTTTTTTATTGTCTTTAGGAATAGGGAAAAGAACTTTCTTTCCTCCAAGCAATGGTGTGAATAGCGCTAAAAAAATGTTTTGAGAGAGATACCCCAATTCAGTCGAAAAATAAATTCCTTTAGGTTTTAATAAAGGTTTGCATTTAAAAAATGAGCTTTTGCCAACAGCATCAAAGATAACATCATATTTTTTTTTAGCTTTTGTAAAATCTTCTTTCAAATAATCAATGATGTGATCGGCACCCAACGATTGTATGAGCGCTGTATTTTTTGTATTGCATACTGCAGTGATGGTTGCACCAAAATGCCTGGCCAGTTGAACGGCAGCCGTTCCAATAGAGCCCGTTGATCCATTGATCAGTATATCCGGTTTGTTACTAAAATCAATTTTCTGAATGTTGGAATACGCCAAAAATAAGCCATCACATACGGCTGCTGCTTCCGCAAATGACATGTTGGTAGGTTTGTGTACAATGGATTTGTTTTCTTTTATACAAATGTATTCGGCATGGGTTCCAAAGTTATAAGTGCTTAGTCCAAACACAGCATCACCAACTTTAAATGAGCTCACATGTTTACCAATGGCTTCAATTTCACCGGCAAACTCGGAGCCCAATATTTTCTTTTTAGGTTTAAAGAGGCCACTGATCAAACGGACAATGAAATATTCAGGTTTTCGAAAACCACAGTCAGTACGATTAACAGTTGTTGCATGTATTTTTACCAGCACTTCGTCTGCTTGAGGAGAGGGCTTTGGTACTTCTTTTAATTGAAGAATTTCAGGAGGACCATAAATGGTATTGACGATTGCTTTCATATGAGCGTTATAAATCAAAAATAGGGAGAAAAACTGAATGAAAAAAAACACATAGACACATAGGATTTAATTTTTCCATTACATTTGATCCGATCCTAATTCATTTTTCATGAAACATGTAGTTACTTTTTTAATTGTACTTATAGTAGGTTACTCAACTTACGCACAAGATCGCATTACGGGAAAAGCCTTCGCAACGCGCTCTGAGGTTATTGCTCAGCATGGTATGGCCGCAATTGGAAGAAGGACAGTTTAATACGTATGCTCCACACAAACGTCCGTTTCATACCATCATTCCTGCATTTGTAACAAAGGATGGAAAACCGTTTTTAAGTTTCGGTGTAATGGGTGGATCTTTTCAACCCTTGGGACATGTACAAATACTCATGAACATCATTGATTTTGGAATGAACATCCAGGAAGCCGGAGATGCTCCACGAATCGATCATTTGGGATCATCCGAACCTACAGGAGAAAAAATGACGGATAGCGGACAGTTGATGTTGGAGTCAGGGTTTTCGTACGAAGTGATTCGGGAGCTTATGAAAATGGGACATAAAGTTGGTTTTGAAATGGGACAGTATGGTGGGTATCAGGCAATAAAATATGATGCTGTTAACAAGGTGTATTATGGTGCTTCGGAATCCAGAAAAGATGGACAAGCAGGAGGATACTAAGAACAGCGTAAGTGTGAGTATGGAGGGTTAAATAAAAAAGCGAGTGCAAATGCACTCGCTTTTTTTATGAAGCTATTTACGTCTATTCTTGTTTAATCAGTCGTAACACCTGCTGTGTTTGAGCACTTGTTACATGTACGATGTATATACCGTTTGCCGTTTTTAATAAATCAATTGAATTAACTCCTTTTGATAATTGTTCATTGTATACGATTTCACCTGTTAAGCTGATGATTGTAACTGTTGCTTTTTCAGGAAGTGACAGTGTGTATAAACCCGCTCCTGGGTTTGGATACAAGTGCAATTGATCTTTATCAATGGAAGCGATGCCTGTTATTACAATTGGAGTACATATACTTGTATCCACGCAACCATTTTTTGTTTCAATAACAGCATATGATCCGGAAGGAGCAGTTGCAGTGAAAACTTTACCTGTTTCACCTGAAATAGGTAAGTTCGTTTGGCAGTCAATCCATTGATAGCTATCAACTATTGAATCAGCGGTTATTACATTGTTTAGAACAGTAACTGTTGCATTTACATGTGTAATTGTCAGATTCAACGTTAGGAGACTGTCGCAACCCGCTTTATTTTTAATCGTGTCTTTGTAAATACCGGATGTGGTATACGCGTTACCGTACCACAAGTATGGTGCACATGCTTTGATCGTATCGTTATGTGTTGTGCTATGGTTGATCGTTAAATTAAGCGTGATGATGCTATCGCAGCCGGCAGCGTTTTTTGTTGTGTCTTTGTATATTCCGGAAGTGATGTATGTTTTCCCTTTCCATACATATGTTTCACAAGCAGCCACTGGAGGCAATGT
>DAORKB010000035.1:0-7201 GCA_035439365.1 Bacteroidia bacterium | reverse complement strand
CAGAAGGATTTGCAGTTACGTTTCCACCTAAGTCCTGTGTAATCACAAAATAAGAAACCGTATCACCGGCAGCTAAGTTAACCAAGGCGCTACTATTCAAGTTAAAGCTCCATGTTCCGTTGCTGGCAGTACCCGCAGTTAATGCACCTTGTGTACTTACCCAGGCATTTTTATTTTTACGATAATAGATTCTTGATTGAAGAAGGCCGGTTGTATATACTTTTCCGCTATCTACAATCGTAGCAGTTAATGTACGACTCGCAGTGTCACAGGCAGCAGTGAGTGCAGTGTATGTAATTACAGGAGGAATTAAATCAACGATAACACCGTCAATTTCATCAGCTCCGATATCAGGAATCAAACCACCACCGTTTGTTGAAACAAGGGGCCCCGGGCGTTTATCACCGTCGATATCTGTTGTAACTCCGGCAATCACAGTAGCTCTTGATTCAGCAATGGTAGGTGTTGTACCTGTATTTAAATGTAAATCAGAAGCAGGATCCATATACGTAATAGCATAACCGGAGTAACTGTTTGCATCACCGGCAGAACTTGTTTTCCAATCTGCAAATGTTTTGTTTGCACCCCACCAGCCAATCGTAGCAGCATTTGCATTCAATACATTGTAATCAGCTGCGTTTGCGGACCAGTTGGCAGCACTAACAGTTGCTCCGTAATTGTTGGCAATTGCATAGTGAGAACCAGTTCCACCGGAACGGCTATTGGTAAAGATGTTATTTTTGATATTCACAACAGGTGTTCTGGCAGTGGTTGTAAAATCACCTCGATAGAAACCAAAACTTGGCATTGCACCGGTTGTAACCGTCCCCGAAATGTTGACAGTATTGTGATAAATGTTTTCAACTACGGGAATGGGGTTGGAACCATTATTTGCATGAATACCAACAATGGCCGTATTGGCTGAACTGCCACTACCAAGCGAAATCATGTTGTTAAGAATGGTTAATGTATCGGTTGCGGAACGGACAGCAATGCCTGCTGCAACACTTGGTGTGTTTACGTTTGTAGAGGTACTTGTATTTGTGATGTTGAAAATCTTGTTGTTTCTGATAATCGTACCCGTAGCATTTGCATGTGCAATACCAACGGCGTAAGAAGAAATGGCTTCTGTAGAGAAGATATTGATGTCAGAAATAGTATTGTTAGCAATTATGTCTTTTGTTCCTATTGAAAGGCTGATTCCGGAAGCAGCAGGTTGTCCGCTTACTAAACCGGCTACTGTTCCATTGGTAGACAATTGTGAAATGGTATTTCCGGTAATGTTGATGGAAGAAGTGTTACCTGAAGCACTTGCTGTGATAATACCTCTGACAGCGCTGGAGCTGATACCATAAGATGTAAAATTTTGAATGGTATTGCCCGATATAGTCGTTGTCATCGGTGTTATAGAAAAAATAATTCCGCTTGCAACAGAGCTGGCATTGGTTGTTGTTGTTGAACCTGCGCGCATGTTGTTTGCCGTTTTATTACCTATTGTATTATCAGAAATGGTTAATGCAGTAGCAATACCTGAAATGGTTGTTCCATATATGTAGGACCCATTAGTAATTGTTGGTGAAGTAGATGATAATCCGCCAAGGATATTATTTTTAATCGTTACAATGCCAGTTGAAGCGATATTGATTCCAACAAGCGCGGCGATATTGGTGGAAGAAAGGGTGATGAGATCAACGCCTGTATTGCCACCTATTGTGTTACCTGCAATATCACCGATGTTTACATCTCCTGAAGCTACACGGATACCACAGAATGCACCGTAATCACTAACATTTGTACTTGCAGTAGTAAAGCTAATATTCGTGATTGTGTTTCCTTGTATAGAGCTCGGTGTTGTGCTTCCTGCAGCAATATCGATAGCGATGAAACGTGCACCAACAGTGCTGGTCATTGTATAAGTCCCTGTTCCTGCAGGATTGGCGTATCCAATAATGTTATTAAGAATCGTGTAACCATTACCACTTGCGATACCAATTGCAGTATGTGTGTATGCAAAACTATATGTACGTGTGGCAGATTGGTAAAAGCGATTTCCCGAAATGTTCCATGCGGTGTTACCTGCTCCAAGATAAATTCCGCTGGAAGAATGGATATCACTATAGTAATTGGTAATTAAACAATTCGTAATGGAGTTGTTGCTGTTTTCCAGGTTTGCTCCAAGGGCTCCCACACTACGGATGGCATTTACGGATGCACCGCTCAAATAGGCATCAATAGTACAGGCGTTAATTTTGATGTTATCATTACCAGCTGTAATACCAGGTCCAAATAAAATTGTTCCAAAATCAGCGTCAGACGTAGCGCCCAGAATGGTGCAATTTTGAATTAATATATTTTTACAATCGCTTGTAAACCTAATAGTGGATGCCTCCACTGAACTTTTATTTTCGATCGTCAACGATTTTCCTCCTGCATTCAATCCGTCAATGGTTACGGCAGTATCTCCGCTTAAATTAATAAATGCTCCAGCGACAGCACCTGAAATGATATAATCACCCGTAGGAGAAATGGTAAGCGATTTCCAGCCTTTATTATTCAATGTAGCGGTGCTGTATTCTGTTGTGTTTCCGGTAATAGAAATAGCAATTGTGTTGCTTGTTTGTGCTTCGCCATTGATGGCTGTAAAAGCAGCTCCAAGCGTAGCATAGGACCCATCAACGGAAGTGGAACCGTTAACAGAAACATTCTGGGCTTTTAAACCAAAGGCAAGAAAAAATGTGCTAAAAATTAAGGGGATGGTTGAACGAAGTTTGGTAAGTTTACCCATGACAAAAGATTTAATAAGTTAATAAATGATTAAGAAAGGAAAAGGCTTTCAAATATTGAACCTGGATATAGAAGGCGCTAAGTAAAGCATTTGTTTGGAAAAATATCCGGAACGGAAGGAAAATCTTTCTCACCTTTAACTGTTGATAACTCAAGAAATATAGATTATAATTGAAGAACAGCTATATTTTAACAAATGATTTAAATTATGCAAAATTTGCAAAGAGCATATCTTTGTCAAACAAATAATAAGTAGCTAGCAAAATGAAAGCGATCGACGATTTTTATATGAAGCAGGAAGAACCTGTTAGATCTTGCTTTCTAGCGATGAAAGAAATTATTTGTGCACAGGACAAAGAAATAGTGAGCACACTGAAATACGGAATGCCTTTTTTTGTTTACAAAGGAAAGATGTTTTGTTATTTATGGTTTCATAAAAAATACAAACAACCATATTTAGGGATTGTGGAAGGAAAACAGATGCAACACCCGCTTCTTATTCAAGAGAAACGATCGCGAATGAAAATCATGTTGCTGGATCCGGAGAAGGATTTGCCGATAAAAACAATTCAGCGCATTTTAAAGAAAGTGATGACGTTGTATAAATAACCGATGTGTGCCTATACCTATACGGTTTCAATTTTTACCACCTGGGTACATTGGGGCACATAGACTTGAAGTGATGTTAAAGTATAACTTTATTTTCTCACTGTTTTCCAATGTAATGGTAGAGAAGGTATGATAATTAGGGTAATTTTTGTATGTTTGCAACACTGATTTTTAATTTTTTTATACAAGCAAATGTTTGATTTTCATCGTGATCGACTCCATTATTTCAAAACGCAAATTGAAAATACGGATCGATATGTTATTCCATTTATAGAGAAATATTCCGGCCCTCTGAAAAAGGATGTATTGGAAGTTGGATCGGCAGAGGGTGGTGTATTAAAAGCATTTACCGACAGAGGTTGTATTGGAATAGGCGTGGAGCTGGATACATTTAAAAAGACGAGCGCAGAAGAATATTTAAAAGAAGATATAGCAGCCGGTAAGATCGAATTATTTAACCGCAATATATTTGATGAATCATTTTCAGAACAGTTTAAAGAAAAGTTCGATCTGATCATTTTAAAGGATGTGATCGAACACATTCATGGGCAGGATAAATTATTGGTTCAGCTCAGAAATTATCTGCGTCCCGGAGGATTGATTTTTTTTGGTTTCCCACCCTGGAGAATGCCTTTTGGCGGGCATCAGCAAATTTGCAAAAACAAGTTCATGTCGTTGTTACCCTGGTACCATTTATTACCGGTGCCTTTGTATAAACTTTTTTTAAAGGCTTTTGGCGAAAAGGCGAATGTAATCGATGAATTGTTGGAAATTAAAGAAACGGGAATATCCATTGCACGATTTGAGAAAATAGCCAAACAAACAGGCTATAAAATTATTGGTAAGCAGCATTTCCTGATCAATCCGATTTACGAATTCAAGTTTGGTTTAAAGCCGCGTGAACAATTTAAGTTTATTACTAAGATCCCTTATTTTAGAGATTTTGTTACCACCTGTGTATATTACCTCATCGAAAAATAAATTTCAATTTTCTTTTATAATCCTATGTGTTCAATGTGGTTTGATTTTATTTAACCACATATGTACATAGGGCACATAGGTGTATCAATATCATTTCTTTCTCATAAATATCAGCACGGGCACGCCTTCAAAATCAAAATTTTCTCTCAAACGATTTTCAAGAAAACGGATGTAGGACTCAGAAACATACTGAGGCAAGTTGCAATAGAATGCAAATGTCGGAGCATGTGTAGGCAACTGTGTGATGAATTTGATCTTCACATATTTTCCTTTCAGTGCAGCAGGGGGGGAGTGTTCAATGATAGGCAGCATCACATCATTCAGCTCACGTGTTTTGATTGTTTTGGTGCGGTTTTCATTCACACGTTCGGCAATTTCGATGGCCTTCAGTACACGTTGTTTGGTATGAGCGGATGTAAACACAATGGGTACATCTTTGAATGGTGCTAATTTTTCGCGAATGCGTTCTTCGTATTCTTTGGTGGACTGTGTGTTTTTTTCAATCAGGTCCCATTTGTTTACAACGATAACAACACCTTTGCGGTTGTTTTGGATGAGTCTGAAAATATTTAAATCCTGTGTTTCCAAACCAAGTGTGGCATCAATAAGCAGGAGCGCTACATCACAATCTTCAATGGCACGGATGGAGCGCATGACAGAGTAAAACTCCAGGTCTTCTTCCACCTTTGATTTTTTGCGAATACCGGCAGTATCGATCAGCAGGAAATCGTGGTTAAATGCAGTGAAGCGGGTGTTGATGGAATCACGTGTTGTTCCCGCAATGGGTGTTACAATGTTACGTTCCTTACCCAGCAGGGCATTTACCATGGAGGACTTACCAACATTGGGGCGACCAACAATAGCAAATTTTGGGATGTTAAGAACTTCTTCTTTGACGTCTTTATCAAGTGCTTCAACCACTTCATCCAACAAATCGCCGGTACCGCTTCCGCTGATCGCAGAAATGTTATGTACGTCACCCAACCCCAATGCATAAAATTCACCGGCCAAGCCTTGACGCATGCTGTTATCCACTTTGTTGGCAATTAAGAAAACTTTTTTCTTGCCTTTGCGAAGCATGTTGGCAACAACTTTATCGTCCTCGGTAATACCTTCGGCAACATCTACCACAAACAAAATCACAGCAGCTTCTTCAATAGCGAGGTTGACCTGTTTGCGGATCTCGCCTTCAAACTGATCTTCCGATCCTTTTACATAACCGCCGGTATCAATAATGGTAAATTCCAATCCGTTCCACTCGCATTTACCATAGTGGCGGTCGCGTGTTACGCCGGATTGTGCATCCACAATTGCTTTTCTGCTATCTGTTAAACGGTTGAAAAGTGTTGACTTTCCAACGTTTGGTCTTCCTACTATTGCTACGATGTTTGCCATATCTTATTAATAAATACTATTTCTTGTAAATAACTGAACTGTTAAGTAGTCAGTGTGTGCAAGGTGTCAGTTCGAGCGGAGTCGAGAACAGCGGGATGACTTAGAAAGCACTTAAAGCTTACGCGCTGTTCTCGACTCCGCTCGAACTGACACCCAGCCCACACTTTATTGGTAACTTTAAAGTTAATCTACTTTTATTCTCTAGTTATTATAACCAAACCGCTTCAACTGCCTTCGCCGGCCGTAGCTTCAGCGAAGGCCGGTCAATTATTAAATCCGAATCTCTTCAATTGCTGATCGCTATCTCCTTCGCCCGCCGTAGCTTCAGCGAAGGCTGGTCCAATTTCGCTTCTAACTATTATATCCAAACCTTTTCAACTGCTGATCGCTATCTCTCCAATCCTTATTCACTTTCACGAACAACTCCAAAAACACTTGTTTCTGTAGGAACTCCTCCATGTCTTTGCGGGCTTCTGTTCCTACTTTCTTTAAGGCTTTCCCCTGGTGACCGATGATGATTCCTTTTTGTGATTCGCGCACCACCATTATTTCAGCACGGATTTTTATGATAAACTCTTCTTCCTTAAAGGATTCCACCACCACTTCAACAGAATAGGGGATCTCCTTTTTATAATTGGTCAATATTTTTTCACGTATGATCTCCGAAACAAAGAATTTCTCCGGTTTGTCGGTCAACTGATCTTTGCCGTAATAGCCTGGTCCTTCGGGTAATAGCGCAATGATGCGATCAAAAATATAAGTAATGTTGAATTTTTCCAATGCCGACACGGGAATCACTTCCGCAGCGGGCACTTCCTGTTTCCAATAGGCTACTTTTTCTTCCAGTTTTTCCTGGGTTGCCAGGTCAATTTTGTTGATAAGCAGCAATACCGGTACTTTGGCGTGTTTTATTTTGTTGAGGATGTGTTCTTCCAGTTTGATGTCTTCGTAGATATCCGTTACAAACAGCAGCAGATCAGCATCGGTGATGGCGGTGTGTACAAATTCCATCATGCTTTCCTGTAGTTTGTAATTCGGTTTGAGCACGCCGGGCGTGTCGGAATAGACGATTTGAAAATCCTCACCATTCACGATGCCCATAATGCGGTGACGTGTGGTTTGAGCTTTACTGGTAATAATGGAGAGGCGTTCGCCTACCAAAACATTCATGAGCGTTGACTTCCCTACATTCGGACTACCGATAATATTGACAAACCCTGCTTTGTGCGCCATGTGGTTAATTTGTTGATAACATTTATTTGGAGTACAAAGAAACAAAATATATCTTTGCACCGCAATTAAAAAATTAACCTTATCCTAAGCTTTTATTGATTTAATAGGGATTTCAAAAGATTTTCATTTTTATTTAAGATTAATAAAATAATAATTTTTTGATAAGGAATTTTTAGTAGTTTTGCGAACGAAATTACAT
>DAORKB010000034.1:0-20334 GCA_035439365.1 Bacteroidia bacterium | reverse complement strand
TGCAGAAATGGATAAGGCTGTTCCTAAAAAGAGTGCAAATAACAAACGGGCATCGGGATCATTTTGAATGTGAAAAATATCCGGCATGTACCATGCAGCAGCAAAGCCTGTAATAAAGGGCAATACCATACTGAACATACTGGTATAGATGGCTACTTTCCCTTGTTTCAATACCACAGGTAACTGCACTTCCATACCTGCAACAAATAAAAGCATGATGACAGATAGACTAAAAATACCATCCAATGCAATCGGGATATTTCCATGAAATGGAAATAGATAATTGAACAGCTGTGGACAAATCATCCCTAAAACAGTAGGTCCTAGAATAATTCCTACAATTAATTCACCCATTACCACAGGCAATTTAAATTGTTTCCCTAATTCAGCAAAAATTCGGGAAACGATCAGCATGGTGCTGATGGAGAGAAGTAAAACAACTAATTCACTATGAGCTAGCTTTACCATTGGATGGATTGACGCGTGAGTGAACAATTAAAACATTACAAGGAAGTTCGGCTAAAATGAATTCAATGTCATGTGTAAAAATGCGGTCAAATAAGTTGAGATTGGTATCTGGTGAGTTGATAACCAATAAATCTGCTTTCTTATCTTTTGAATATTTACTGATGGCGTAGCCCGGTTTGCCTTTAATAATCTTCTCAATGATTTTGATATCACCACTGTCACATTTGTTCATAACAGAATGAAGTATCTCTTCATGCTCCTCGGTCAGATTTCGTTTAATTTCTCTTGTCTGTGGTGCACTGCTGTCTTCGGCCATTGTCATTGCAAGCCCTGGTACGTGTATTTCATTTACAATGGTCACTTCATTAATCTGCAGGTGTTTAGCCAGGTATAAAGTGGTATTAACGGTATGAACAGTTTTGGGATTTTCCACGCCGTTTACAATGATTTTTTTAAACTTTTGTGGTTGGTCATTGGGGTTGGTCAGTAGCAAAACAGAACATTTTGCTTTCCTGCTGATATTTCTGGCTATGGATCCCAAATAAAATTTGATGATATTTTCTTTTTCCATGGCGCCAAGCACCAGCAGGTCAACAATGTTTAATTTGCATAGTTTAAGGATCGTATCAACCGGATCTCCTTCCATCCAGATCACGCGGGTATTCTTGGAACTGATACCCGCTTCGGCCATGATGGTATCGAGGATATTTTCATTTTCACTCGTTTTTTCGCCCACATGTATTAATATAAGTGTAGCGCCCAGTGTATCAGCAAGTTGTTTTGCGCCTAAGAGCACGTATTTGCACTGGGGTGAAAAAGAAATGGCTGCAGCTATCGTTTCGAAAGGGTATGCAGCCCGGTTTTTCAGTTTGCTTAAATCCATGGTTAGGTTGTTAATTTTAATTAGTAAATATACGAATTATCACTCTAAACATTTGTAACTTTGCACCCTTAAAATAAAAAAAATAAAAGAGTTCCTTTTGGAGCAACGTGTTGTTTAAGAATTTCTCATGTATATACTCATCTTTTTTCTGGCGCATTGGTTTTTATCCTTGTTTTGCCAAACTTTTTTCCTGCATCGTTACGCATCACATAAAATGTTTTCGATGAATAAATTTTGGGAACGTTTCTTTTACGGTTTTACCGCTGTTACACAAGGGGCATCGTTTCTCAATCCACGCGCATATGCCATCATGCACCGCATGCATCATGCTTATAGTGACACTGAAAAGGATCCTCATTCTCCACATTTCTTTAAAGATGTATGGCAAATGACCATGAGAACGAAGGACATTTATTTGAATTATGCCAAATACAATGTTCAACCCGAAAAAGCCTTCAGAGGAAATTACCCGGAGTGGAAAGTAATTGATAAAATAAGCGACCTGTGGTTAGTTCGTATTTTATTTGCAATTGGTTACACCTTATTTTATATCCAATTTGCTACAGCCTGGTGGATGTTCCTGTTATTACCCATTCATTTTTTTATGGGACCGGTACATGGCGCTATTGTAAACTGGTGCGGACATAAATATGGCTACTCTAATCATGATAATCAGGATCACAGTAAAAATACATTGCCTTTGGATTTTTTAATGATGGGTGAGTTGTTTCAGAACAATCACCACAAAAGTCCGAATAATATCAATTTTGCACAAAAATGGTATGAATTCGATCCTACCTTTCCAATGATTAAAGTGCTTCATTGGTTACGTATTATTAAAATACGAAAACAGGTGAATTAACACGAAATTAATCAGCAATGGGATAGTAAGGATTACGGAAATTATAGCTAGTATTGTTTCCGTATTCATCGTTTAATTGCAATTCCATGAATCCTTTCGTACTTCTTCCGCTTATTTCTTTTTGCTGTGTTTCCTTTATCATGGTATGGGTATGGGTTTGGGCAACACGAATTAAAAATGCGGGTGTTGTAGATATTTTTTGGGCCTTTAATTTCACCGTTATTGCTGCAGTTATTTGGGTGTTTGCTGATGGAGCAGATGTTCGTAAACAATTGGTTTGTGCTCTTTCCGGGTTATGGAGCCTTCGTTTGGGTATTTATCTGGCAAAACGGGTTGGTAGTCACTTGCAGGTGGAAGAGGGTAGATATCAACAATTACGCAAGGAATGGGCCCCTCAAGTTAACATCAAATTCTTTATATTTTTTCAAATGCAGGCGCTGTCAAATGTGTTTTTGGCTATTCCTTTTTTCATTACTGCACTTAATACGAACCCTCAATTATCGCTATTGGAGTATGCTGCAGCGGTTTTGTGGTTACTGTGCATTCTGGGAGAAGCTGTTTCTGACAAGCAATTGCAAGATTTTAAAAAGAATCCTGCAAATAAAGGAAAAGTATGCAATCGTGGATTATGGAACTATTCTCGCCACCCCAATTATTTTTTTCAATTCATGATGTGGGTAGCTGTATTCCTGTTTTCTATTTCGAGCCCGTATGGATGGATTGCTATTGTATGCCCGCTGGCAATTGGTTATTTGTTGTTCAAAGTTACCGGTATTCCACTCACAGAAGAACAAGCCATTCGCTCAAAAGGTGAACTGTATAAGGAATACCAACGCAGTACCAGTATGTTTATCCCCTGGTCAAAGAAAAAATAGATTTACTTGCCCTACAATGCTTATTGGGTAGTCAATCCGATGAATTCGTAGTTACGTATATAATTAGGTTAAACAATTGATTTTGCATTCGCATGTGGTACGATTCATTGGTAGAAAAAAATAAGATTCCTGATTTTTTGATCAGGGCAAATATCCGCAAACTATTAACACAACGCCTCCAAGACGAAAACAAAGGTGGTACAACTGCTCAGCAGGCCCATTTTATGAAATTAATTGAGGAGTTGAAAAACTCCGAAATTGCCATTCATACAAAAGATGCAAATGAGCAACATTATGAGGTACCAACTCAGTTTTATCAATACTGCCTTGGCAAACATCTGAAATACAGCAGCGGTTACTGGAAAGAGGGAGTAACAGACTTGAATACTTCCGAATTGGATATGCTGGAGATTACCTGCACACGCGCTGAACTTGCAAATGGACAAGAAGTCCTTGAACTGGGTTGCGGATGGGGTTCTTTATCTCTTTATATGGCAGCAAAGTTCCCAGGAAGCAACTTTACTGTGGTGTCCAATTCATCTACCCAAAAAGTATATATTGACGAACAAGCTGAAAGGAGAGGGATTTCCAATCTCACTGTGATAACGGCTGATGTGAATGTATTTCAACTGAATCAAACATTTGACAGAGTTGTATCGGTAGAAATGTTTGAGCACGTTCGGAATTATAAAAAATTAATGGAGAAGATTGCCGCTTTTTTAAAACCAACAGGTAAACTGTTTGTTCACATTTTTACACACAAAGAATACGCTTACAAATTTGAAGTGCTAGATGAAACGGATTGGATGAGCAAATATTTTTTCACTGGCGGAATTATGCCCAGCAATCACTTGCTCTTATACTTTAATGATCATGTAACCATTGAAAAGCATTGGCATGTAAATGGAATGCACTACAGCAAAACAGCACGAGCCTGGTTACGCAATATGGATCAACATAAAGAAGAAATTATTCCATTGTTCGAACAAACATATGGAAAAGAAAATGCTGTGAAATGGTGGGTATACTGGCGCATTTTTTATATGGCGTGCGAAGAGTTATGGGGATATAACAATGGAAATGAGTGGATGGTAAATCATTATTTATTTACTAAAAAAGAGTTGAAATAGTACCTGCAAAGCATGGAGAAATTGGCAATAATTGGAACCGGTATAGCAGGTATGGGATGCGGACACCACTTGCATAAGAAATATGAATTAAGCTTCTTTGAAAAAAATGATTACATAGGTGGACATACCAATACTATTTCCGTTGATGAAAATGGAACTCCTGTATTTATGGATACAGGTTTTATGGTTTTTAACTTTCAAACCTATCCCAACCTGTGCAAATTATTTGATGAAATAAAGGCTCCGATCAAAAAAACAGATATGTCATTTAGTGTTCAGCACCAACCTTCCGGACTTGAATACTGTGGCTCTGGTCTGAATGGTTTATTTGCTCAACGCAAAAATATATTCAATGCTTCTTATCTGAAAATGCTTTTAGAAATAAACCGCTTTAATAAAGAAAGCATTAAAATTCTGGACAATCCACAGTATATAAATTATTCATTACGAGACTATATTAAGGAATTTAAATTCAGTGATGATATGCTTTGGAAATACTTGGTTCCGATGAGTTCAGCAGTGTGGTCAACACCAATGAATTTAATGCTCGATTTTCCAGCCGTTTCTTTAGTGCGTTTTTTTAAGAATCATGGTTTTCTTGGTTTGGACACACAGCATCAATGGTATACATTGCAAGGTGGAAGTCAGGCTTATCGTGAATTATTGATTAAACCGTTTCAAGATAAAATCCAAATCAATAAAGGCGTAAAAGCAGTAAAAATAATCAATGAAAAAGTAATGATCACCACAAATGATCAGAAAGAACACATGGTAGATAAAGTTATTTTTGCATCGCATGCTGATCAAACCTTACGTATGCTGGAACAACCAACAGCAGATCAAAAAAGATTATTGTCTGAATTTAAATATCAAAAAAATATCGCAACAGTTCATACCGACGAATCTGTAATGCCTCATTTAAAAAGTGTATGGAGCAGTTGGAATTACCGGATCGAAGAAAAGAACGGCGAGCAATTTCCAACAACAATTTATTGGATGAATAAATTACAAGACGTTTCAAAAAACAAAAATTATTTTGTAAGCATCAATGCAATTCCAGGTTCGATTGATAAAAGTAAAATCATTCGCGAAATAGAGTACGAGCATCCCTTATTTGATGTAAATGCAATGAAAGCGCAACTGGAGCTGGACAAATTAAACGAAAAAGGACCTGTTTATTTTTGTGGAAGCTATTTTAAATATGGCTTTCATGAAGATGCGTACGCAAGTGCTGTAAAACTTTGTGAGCAATTTTAAGAATACAAGTTTACCCAACTACTTATAAATATTACATATTTCAATAAATGAACAGCTGTTTGTATAAAGCTACAGTCATGCACCATCGCCTGGAACCTAAAAAGCATAAGTTTCATTATGATATTTTTATGTTCTATATTGATTTGGATGAACTGGAACTTTTACAAAAAAAGCTGCTATTCTACAGCAATGAACGCTTTAATTTTTTTAGTTTAAAAAGAAAAGAACATCTGCAACTACCATTAGAAAGCCCCGATACTACAAAAAGTATCAAACAACAAATCAAAAACTACCTTCTGCGAAATGGTATCGATACTGCAAATGGAAGAATTATGCTGCTTACAAATTTGAATGTGCTGGGATATAATTTCAACCCGGTTTCGTTTTATTATTGTTTTGATGAAAAGGATAATCCCTTGTGTGCCCTGGCCGAAGTTGGGAATACATTTGGGGAAATGAAACCTTTCTTGATTTCAAAAGATCATTTAATAGAAGGCAAATACAATCACTCCATCATCAAACATTTTTATGTATCACCCTTTATTGATCATGATTCGCATTTTGAATTTAGCTTAACAATCCCAGCTGAAAAGCTAAATATTCGGATTGATGATATAAAGGATCATAACCGTTTTTTTATCAGTACTCTTACCGGGATTCGAAAAGATCTGAACAACATAAATCTGCTATGGTATAGTATTCGTTTTCCTTTTATTACATTAAAAATTATAACTTTGATACATTGGAATGCGCTTAAATTGTGGCTCAAAAAGATTCCTTATTATAAAAAAAACGAAAACCAGCACCTTCAGCAAAACGTATATCGAAGAAAAGAGTGAAATAGGGCCACAACAATTATTCAACACATAATTTGATCAGCATGTCAACAGCAATAAGTATTTCAGTTAAACGCCGTTTTTATGAGAAAGTAATTTTGTCTTTACTTTCAAAAATGCAATATGGCACCCTTGAGTTGGTTATGCCCAGTGGTGAAGTTATTAACCTCGGAGACGGGCACGGAAACATACACGCCAGCATCACTATAAAAGAATACAGTTTTTTTAAACGTTGTGTTTTATATGGTGATATTGGATTTGGAGAAGGCTATGTAGCAGGAGAATGGGAGACAGATGATATCACCAATGTTATTAAATGGTTTTTGCTAAACATAGAAAATGCTCCATCTGTTTCAGGAAGCAAGTCGAAAATTTTTGGTTTGAATGTGCTGAAGTTTATAAATAAACTGATTCACCTGCGTAAATCCAATACAGTTGATGGATCAAAAGAAAATATCGCAGCGCATTATGATTTGAATAACGATTTTTTTGCCCTTTTTCTGGATTCTACAATGACTTATTCCAGTGCTTATTTCAAAGAGGAAGGATTATCCTTACAAGAAGCACAATTAAAAAAATACGATCGTTTGTGTAAAAAATTAAAATTAAAATCAAGTGATCATGTGCTTGAGATAGGAACCGGATGGGGAGGAAATGCGATATACATTGCCAGAAATTACGATTGTAAGGTAACAACGGTTACTATTTCAGAAGAACAATATAAATTGGCAGCTGAACGTGTAGCCGCTGAAAATTTAAAACACAAAATTACGGTATTGTTGAGCGATTATCGCTCAATTGAAGGGAAGTTCGATAAAATTGTATCGATAGAAATGTTAGAAGCTGTAGGTGATAAATTTTTAGATGTCTACTTTAAAAAATGTGACGAGCTGCTCAAACATGATGGCTTGATCGCTTTACAGGTAATCACCTGCCCCGATTCACGTTATGATCAGTTACGAAAAGGGGTGGATTGGATTCAAAAACACATTTTTCCCGGTTCTTTACTACCTTCTGTTGCAGCCATTAACAAGTCCATTAATAATACAAGTGATTTGACGTTGGTTGATTTAAAGGATATAGGGCTGGATTATGCAAAAACATTATCTGTATGGAGAGAACAATTTAATGCAAAGCTGAATGAAATAAAAAACATGGGGTTTGATGAAACATTTATTCGGAAATGGAATTACTACCTTTGTTATTGTGAAGCTGCATTTGCCATGCGAAACATCAATACGATGCAATTGGTGTATTCAAGACCAAACAACAGAAACTGGTAAAAAATACAGTGTGAGTATAAACGGCAGGTGTGCCAAGCCTAACTAAAGGTGTGTGGTGTGTAAGTTAGAGCGAAGTCGAGAACAAACGCCTGAATTCATCAATGTTTTTTCTCTTTAAACCTCATAAATACAAACCCTGCAATCAAACAGAGAATAAACCCAAGCACTCCATTTAAACGAATTCCAAAATCATCTCCGGGATCTTTTCCATAAATCAGTAACATGGCAAATAAAGCCATACCAACTGTTTGAGCAATCTTTACAAAAAAGTAACGAACAGCAAAATAAATCCCTTCTTTATTTTCACCTGTAAGTCGGATGTCTTCTTCAATTACTTCGGCTAAAATAGCATTTGGTAAAATATTTAAAGCTGCAAATGACGGAGCCGCTAAAATAAATAGCGTAAATATTTGTATATGTTCATCCATATTGGTTTTCCCAAGAATATAGATCCCTGAAAAAACAACAGAAAGAATAAAAAAAGAAAGGGAAACCAATTTTTTTTTACCAATTCGTTTTGAAAAATAATTAATAAGCGGATAGAATAGCAATGATACTACCACCATAGTAATGATTAATGAATTTCCTATCGATTCATCCAAGCTTAGCAATACAGTTACAAAATACATCAATCCCGAAAGAATGAGTGTAATAGCAATGTAGTAAGAGAAATCTGCGACAATAAATAAAACAAAATTTTTATTTTTTAAGGTGCTTTTTAATGCAGGCATTAACGGAGTCGAACTTGGTTTACCAATACAATACCTTTTTTCATCAATCGCAAGAGTCGGTATCAACATAAAAATTGCTGCTAGTACAGCCATCATTAAAATCGTGATTTGTAATGCTGAGAGACGTTCGTGAATTAAAAAATGTGTTTGCAATAATTTTGTTACATTAAATGTGTTTGAACCAATTGCTACTCCTGTAATATAACCAAGTGATTGCCACGTAGCCAGGGTTACTTTATTTTCTGGTGTTGGAGCCAACTCGGGAAGCAACGCATTATAAGGAATAATATAAGTAGTTGTGGAAACATAAAAACCAATCAGCATAAAAATCAACCAAATAATATTCGCGGAGCTTTCATAGGATCGCATCGGAAAGAACACAAAAAAGCAAAAAAATACAGATGGAAGTATTGCCAGTTTCATCAGTGGAATTCTTCTGCCTTTAGGGTTTTTGCTTGTATCACTGTATTGTGCGATCAATGGATCGTAAATGGCATCTATAAATCGTCCACTTGCGGTAATAAATGCAATCATATTAAACAAACCAAATACAACTACCTGCGTAATTAAATTCGGGAGTCCGCTGTTGGCCGGTGGTAAGTAAAGGTAAACGAGAATTACATTGATCAGATTAATAAGTATGCTCCAACCCATCATGCCAAACGCATACGCTATTTGTTTTTTTAAGGGTAGTTGTTGCATAATACGTTATACTATTGATCAGCCAACTCCTCTTGAGGAGGCATCTCTATAAACGGTTCTTCAATAATTGTTTTCCTACTGATGCGTTTGTCTATGGATAATAAAATACAAGGTAATAAAACAAGATTGGAACACATCGCTACCAACAGTGTTAAGGATACCAACACACCCATTGCGACCGTACCGCCAAAACTGGAAGCGGCAAAGATGGCAAAACCACTGAACAAAATGCTATTGGTGTAAATCATACTAAGTCCTGTTTCCCGAATAGTGATCGAAATAGCCTGTGCTACACTTCGTCCTTGAACTCTCAATTCCTGACGATAACGCGTTAAAAAATAAATGGTACCGTCGGATGAAATCCCAAATGCAATACTAAAAATTAAAATGGTGGACGGCTTAAAATTAATATCCATAAAGCCCATAATTCCTGCTGTGATAACCAACGGAATCAATACCGGTACTTTTGAAAGTATAATGATGCGCAACGAACGGAACAACAGCAAACAAACCAATGTTTCCAAAATGATTTCCAGTGTTAAACTCTCATATAAATTTTTTAATAAATAATCATTTGATTTCAAGAAAACCAAACTATGACCCGTTAACACAAGGTTGTAATCAGATGCAGGGAAAATACTGTCAATACGTGGTTTTAATTCATTTACCAATTCTTTAATACGAATGGAACCAATATCAGCCATTTGAAAACTTACGCGTGTATACCGTTTGCTGCTATCAATAAAAAATTGAAGTTTGTTTCCCTGCCCACTCAAGGTGCCCGCATATTCGGATAGCGATTTTAAATCCGTTGCACCTGGTACTTTGTAATATTTGGGATTTCCTCCACGATAAGCCTGATAAGAAAATTTAACTCCCTCAGCAATTGAGAGTGGTTTCGAAAATTCCGGATACGTTGCAAATACCTTTTGAAGACGGTTTATTTTATACAATGCTGCTCCATTTTCAGCTAATATACCTCCGTCCTTTTTACTGTCTATCGAAATTTCAAAAGGTAATACACCATTGAAGTTTTTTTCGAAGAAATGAAGATCTTCATAGACAGGATCATTCTTAGGAAGATCATCCACCACATAACCCAGTACATTTAATTGGGTCATCCCCCAAAAACCAATAATGGTAATAATAGTAACAGTTGTATAGATTGCAGGACGTTTAAATTGAACCCAATAATCTATTTTTTTTAATAATTTATTAATTCGTTTTGCTTGTAAATGATCGGTATGTTTCTCTTTTGGAGGAGGCAGATAGCTTAATATAATTGGTACTCCAATAAGGCTCACTAAAAATGTCAGCATTACACCGATTGCTGCCACCACACCAAATTCAACAAGCATAGGGCTGTTGGTATAATACAATACACCAAACCCAATTGCGGTTGTTATGTTTGCAAGAAATAAGGTTACGCCCATGGTCACAATCATTCGTGAAAGGGCCTTCATTTTATCTTTATGAATAATATATTCCGAATGATATTTGTTAATAAAGAAAACACAGTTGGGAATACCAATAACAATAATAAGTGGTGGAATCAAACCGGACAGAATAGTAATCTTATATCCGAATAGTTGCATGATCCCCAACGACCAAACAACACCAACTGCACTGATAAGAAGAGAAAAGAGAACAGAAGATAATGATTTGAAAAAGATCCATAAAATAATGGCTGTGACCAAAACAGCAAGTGCCAAAAATAATCCCATTTCACCTGAAACCCTTTTCATCACATATGATCGGATGTAGGGCATACCTGAATAATGAAGCTTTACCTGGTGGTTTTGTGCAAATTTTTCTGTGATGATGAGTATGTCTTTAACAATCTGAATGCGATCTGCGCTGTTCAATATCTTCGCATCAAAGGTAATGGCCATTACCGTTGCATTCGTTTCTTTGTTATAAACCAGCCCTTCATAAAAAGGAAGCGCATATATCAATGATTTTATAGAGTCCAGTTCTGTTTGTGTATAAGATGATTTTGGACTGATGGGCTTAAAATCAAATTTATTTAAACTGTCATTTCTGTATAAATTGTATAAGCTGCTAATGCTTAACACATCCTTTATTCCATTAATGCTTTTTACTTCTTTGTTTAGGTTCGACCAATCGTTAAAAACATCCTGACTAAATAAACGCGTGTCCTGAAAGCCAATAACCATAACATTTCCATCTTCACCAAATCTCTTTTTGAATGTTACATACTCATCGTAAGTCGGATCATCAATTGGAAGGACCCGAGCAAAGTCGTATGATAAAGTAATCTTGCTGGTTTCATAAATCATAAATGAAGTAATCACCGAAAGAAATACAATAAATGAAATTTTATTTTTTAAAATTAAGTTTGCCGTAAATTTCCACATATACTAAATTTCTACATTAATTGTTGACTGATAAATACCGTTCATGTATTTGTGTAAATTAATTTATCCGTTTTTCGGTTTTCATAGAATCTAAAAAACAAGAAAAGGTTTAAATGCATTACACATGTCAACTAAATTCAAACCATGATTGTACAATACGAAATATAAAAAGGTATTAAGGGTACCACTCGATTATTCTGTTTCAATTCATTTCTTTTAAATGAGTTGAAGTTATTATAAGTAGTAGAAGTGAGGGGTAGGTACTGATTTTTTTTGAACTCATGCTGGGGTTCACTGGTTTGTGAATATATTTCAATAGCAGTTTGAATTTTACCTGAGTGTGGAGAATAATAATCAGATGCAGAAATTAGTTTATGAGCGGTATCCACCCGAAAAGCAGTTCTATGCTTTGCAGATGTTGCATGTTTAGAAAAGTGCAACAAAAGCAATAACGCTATAGGAAGAACAAGTACTAATTTTTTAAAGTGCAATAAGATCAATTTTAAATGTTGTTAAACAATGAATTATCGTGGTCGGGATGGCGGGATTTGAACCCACGACCTCCAGCACCCCATGCTGGCGCGATACCAGGCTACGCTACATCCCGAATTTTGGAGTGTAAATCTAAGCATTTTACTTTAAAAATTGCCATTTACCGATTTATTCAAAAAATCGGCGAAAAAAGACGCGGAAACTTTCAAATCGAAAAATGTTTCCGTAATTTCGCGTCCGTTTATTTTGCTCCAATAACAAGATTTCACCTTTTTTTTCGTTGGGCAATAAAATTTTAGCAATTCCAATAAGAAATATGAAAAAATATTTATTAATTATATGTAGTCTGTTTTTTTACCTGCCTATAAATGCACAACAAAAGAAAAGTTTCACTATTAGCGGTTATGTAAAAGATGCTTCCAATGGTGAGGTGAGTATTGGTGCCAATGTATACGTTAAAGAATTATACAAAGGTGGTAGTACAAATCAGTATGGTTTTTATTCGATTACAATAGAACAAGGAACCTATACACTAATTGGATCTTATATAGGCTATGAAGAATTTTCCAAACAAATTGTACTTGATAAAGATCTGCGTATTAATATTGAGTTAAAGCCAGCAGCAATCAATGTATCAGAAGTTGAGGTTAGTTCCGAACGAGCGGATAAAAATGTATCCAGTACAAATGTTGGAGCTGTAAAGCTTGATATTCAGGAGATTAAAAAAATCCCCGCCTTTTTAGGTGAAGTAGATGTCCTAAAAACATTGCAATTGCTCCCTGGAGTAAAATCAGCGGGGGATGGAAATACCGGATCCTATGTACGAGGTGGTGGCCCTGATCAAAATCTAATTTTATTGGATGAGGCGGTTGTTTACAATGCTTCTCACTTGTTAGGATTCTTCTCTGTATTTAATGGAGACGCGATCAAAGATGTTAACCTTATAAAAGGAGGTATGCCTGCACAGTACGGTGGTCGATTAGCCTCTGTTATGGATATTTCAATGAAAGAAGGAAATAATAAAACGTATCACGCGCAAGGTGGTATTGGTATTATTTCTTCCAGATTAACAATTGAAGGACCTATAAAAAAAGACACAAGTTCTTTTATTGTTTCCGGACGCCGTACCTATATTGATGTGCTTGCTCGCCCATTCGCAAAAAAAGATTCTCCATTGAAAAATTCAGGAGCTTATTTTTATGATTTAAACGCAAAAGTAAATTATCGCCTTTCCGATAAAGATCGCATTTTTTTAAGTGGCTATTTCGGAAGGGATATTATGAATTTCAGCGATAAAGCCGCACAATTTAATTTGAATATAGCTTGGGGAAATGCAACAGGCGTAGTACGTTGGAACCATTTATTTACTGATAAATTGTTTATGAATGTTTCAGCAATTTTAAGTGATTATAATTTTTCATTTGGCGCTGAACAAAGTGGATTCGAATTTAAATTATTCTCAGGAATACGCGACTGGAACGGAAAAGTTGATTTTAGTTATTTCCCATCTGTCCGTCATTCTGTAAAGTTTGGAGTGAATTATATTTTTCACACCTTCACACCTACCAGTGTTTCTGCGAAACAAGGTGAAACAACTTTTGATTTCGGAAAAGTGAAAAAAAACAAGGCGCACGAAGCCTCAGTGTATATTTCTGATGATTTTGATCTGACCGATAAAATTAAACTGCATGCCGGTTTACGTTATTCATATTTCATGCAGATCGGGCCTTTTGACCGTTATGTAAAAGATCCGGTAAATGGACAAACGAGCAATACCATACATTATGCTCCGAATAAAAACGTAGCTGATTATGGTGGATTGGAACCTCGTTTCAACATTCGTTTTGAAATCAATCCGAAATCTTCAGTGAAAGCATCTTATACATACAACTTACAATACATTCACCTCGCTTCCTTATCTGCCATTACTCTTCCTACAGATACCTGGGTATCCTGCTCGGAACTGGTAAAACCTCAAAAAGGAAGTCAGTACTCAATCGGATATTTCAGAAATTTCAAAGACAATGTATACGAAGCTTCGGTTGAGATTTATTATAAAGACTTAAAAAATCAAATTGAATATAAAGATGGTGCCTTGCCTGGAGCCGACGTAAATGATAACGCTGACAACCAATTTACCTTTGGTAGCGGTGAAGCATATGGAGCAGAATTTTTTCTGAAAAAAAGATTAGGGAAATTTAATGGCTGGGTAGGTTATACATTATCATACACGAACAGAAACTTTCCTCAATTGAATGATGGTAAAACCTATTATGCAAAATACGATAGAAGACACGATGGTTCCTTAGTATTATCTTATGATCTTTCAAAAAAATGGAAATTCTCTTCTGTTTTTGTGTATGGAACCGGAAATGCAATTACAGTTCCTGTTTCCTATTATTATGTGGATGGCACATTCATTACAGAGTATGGTGACCGCAATTCATTCAGAATGCCTCCTTACCATCGTTTGGATATTTCTGCAACCTATACACCTGATCGGGCTAAAATTAAAGAGGGGAAGGCACAACGCCGCAAATTAAGATATGAACGGCAAGGGAAAGATGTAAGCACCATGCGCGATCGTTGGTACAAAAACTATGAATCAAGCTGGAACTTTAGTGTATTCAATGTTTATAACAGACATAACCCATACATCATCTACTTTGCTTCTGAAGGAAGCGCCTATGATGGAACATTGAAAATAAAGGCAAAACAAGTTTATCTGTTCCCAATTTTGCCATCAATAACCTGGAATTTTAATTTCTAAAAATGAACAACCGATTAAAAATGAAAAAGTACGTTATATATATCATCAGCATTGTGGTTGTGTTTTTTTCAAGTTGTGAAGAAGATATCAACCTGGACCTCGTTGGCGGAGAACAAAAACTTGTCATCGAAGGAAATATCGAAAACGGCGAATATGCGCAGGTAACAATTACAAAGAACAGTCCCTTAACACAACCGCTCGACTTTTCAGGCATGCTTGTTACAAATGCAACGGTATTGGTTTCAAATGGAGTTTTGGTGGATACCTTGCTTCTGGATACACTGCTCACAACAGCAGTTCCCTTTGTATATGTGGGCTCAAAAATTAAAGGGGTGCCTGGCCAAACCTATTCATTAACAGTTATTGTAGATAATAAAACATATACAGCCTCCACATTTATTCCTGAGCCTATAGCCCTCGATACGGTTTGGTGGAAACCTACTCCTCCGGAAACAGAATACGGAACAGCAACAGCACGTCTGACGGATCCTCCGGCTTTTGGAAATTCATACAAATGGTTTTCAAAATTACCAACGAAGACAGGCTTTGATCCTGTCACAAATACGCCAATAATTCAGCACAGAAGGTACTTATCACCAAGAGGATCAACATTTGATGATCAGTTTATCAATGATAAAAATTTTGAATTCTCTTATTACAGACCATCTGATCAAACAGAGTCTGTCATCCCGACAGATAATGATAACCCGGAAGAACAAAGAAGAGCCGGGCTATATAAAAAAACAGATACGATTTATATAAAATTTTGTACCCTGGATGACAAAGCTGCCAAATTTTATAAGACCTTTGAGGCTGCATCAGAAAGTAATGGAAATCCATTTGCTTCACCAAGCAGAATTATTAGCAATATTAGTGGAGGAGCATTAGGTGTATGGGCTGGTTATGGTGCTTCTTACGATACCATTATGCCGCCCCAATAGATAGTAACTAATTTAACAGAAATATAAGTTTTTAAGGACATGACAAAACAGAATGAACACGTTAAGTGCCTGATTATAGGAAGTGGGCCGGCAGGTTATACCGCGGCTATTTATGCAGCAAGAGCAGATATGAAACCCGTAATGTATCAAGGATTACAGCCGGGTGGTCAATTAACCATTACAACGGAAGTAGAAAATTACCCCGGTTATCCCAAAGGTACACAAGGACCTGAAATGATGGAGGATTTTAAAGCGCAGGCAGAACGTTTTGGAACGGATATCCGTTGGGGAATGGCAACCGAAGTTGATTTTACGGGCCCTGTTCATAAAGTAACCATAGATGAAAAACATACCGTTACTGCAGACAGTATCATTATTGCCACAGGAGCATCTGCAAAATGGTTGGGGTTAGAGTCGGAACAACGCCTGAATGGTTTTGGTGTTTCGGCATGTGCCGTTTGTGACGGATTCTTTTTTAAAGGACAGGATGTAGCAATTGTAGGTGCAGGTGATACCGCTGCCGAGGAAGCAACTTACCTTGCTAAGTTATGCAAAAAAGTATATATGATTGTTCGTAAAGGCGAAATGAGAGCTTCTAAAGCCATGCAACACCGGGTATTAAATACGCCCAACATCGAAGTTATTTTTAATTCGCAAACCAAAGAAATATTAGGCGATCAAACCGTAAATGGAGCCTTATTGGTAAATGATAAAGGAGAAGAAAGAAAAATTGAGGTTACCGGCTTTTTTGTGGCGATTGGGCATAAACCCAATACAGATATTTTTAAAGGTTGGTTGGATTTAGATGAAACCGGTTATATTAAAACAATACCAGGTTCCAGCAAAACAAATATAGCAGGTGTATTTGCGACCGGTGACGCTCAGGATAAAATTTACAGGCAAGCAGTAACTGCTGCCGGAAGTGGTTGTATGGGAGCTCTGGATGCCGAAAGGTATCTGGCAGACAAGGGAATACATTAATTTTATAACTATTATTGAAAAACTTCGTTTGAATATAAGTTCGGACGAAGTTTTTTTTATTGAGTTTTTGCATTGTATTCACAAAAAATAAACGCAAATTTGTTTTTAACAAGATAAAGCTGCTACATGAAAAAAATTACCCTTTTTTGTTTTTTTGTAGTCTATTGGAATGCCGCTTCTGCACAATTTTTTGGGCAAATACCTCAAGCAACCAAATATGACCCCGCTAAGGTTATCGATCCTGTATATGGAATTAAGATGTATGAAAAATTGAATTTTTCAACAGGAGGTGATTCTGTTCGAAATGACAAAAAAGGATACGCGTGTCAGGGCTGGATACAAGATACCTACCTAAGTGGTTCTGTTATTCATAAAGGATACTATGAAGATGGACACCTCACTACCTACAAAAATTTTTATGAAAATGGAATCGTAGAACGAACATTTAAAGCATTGGATTATAAACGATCTAATTTGCAAGTGTTTTATCCGGATGGAAAATTAAAATCCAATGTGGTATATTATGAAACGGCTCCTCAGCTTTGGCAAGACTATTACAGCAACGGAAAAATTGAATACGAAGAAGAGAGCTCAAAAAAAATGGAGTTTCTGTTGATGAGAAGATCCTTTGCGGAAGATGGTAAACCACAGGAGATATTTGAAATAGTTGATCCTAAAAAAAGACTCTATACCAAAAAAGAATATTATGAAAACGGAAATATTAAATCCGAAGGAAGTATGCACTTCAGCCCGGCTGCACTCGATTATCAAAAAAATGGTACTTGGAAAGAGTACGATGAAAGCGGGAAAATGAAAGAAGAGAATTGGGTCAATGGAGAACGCATTAAAAATTAAAATAAAAAAGTTTCCATTTTTAAGATGGAAACTTTTTTATTAATGTCCAATTATGATTAAGCCTTTTTTACATTCACAGCATTCATTCCTTTTTTACCTTCGCTTTCCTCAAAAGTTACTTTATCGCCATCACGAATCTGATCTACTAGACCTGTAACGTGAACAAATAACTCCTGATTTGTACCATCTACTGTAATAAACCCAAAACCTTTTGAAACATTGAAAAATTTTACTGTACCTGTTTTCATACTTATAAATTAGATATTAATATTGAAACAAATATATAAGTATTATATAACAAACAATAGAATTTTGAAATAATATATGTATTCACATGTATTTCTTTTTTTTCTGAATTCGTTAGCCCCGTATTCGCTTTAAACACAGCAAATGTATTAATGTATAGAATGTTTTCCCCAGTATCTGTATAGGTTGATAAGAATTGGTTAAAGATCAAATTCTTATCATTATGGAATGATAATTTAACCAATTCACTCACACTAAAAAATAATCACATGCCATACATAAAAACAAAAGGCGAAAACGCCATTCAATTATTTTATCAGGATTTAGGAAAAGGAAAGCCTGTTGTATTTATACACGGATGGCCATCCAGTCATGCCATGTGGGAATATCAATTGGGAGAGCTCCCCAAAAAATACAGATGCATTGCATATGATCGTCGTGGATTTGGTAACTCCGATAAACCTTGGAATGGATACGATTACGATACTTTTGCAGATGATTTGAATGCTGTTATTGAAACATTAAATCTTTCGGATGTTACATTGGTTGGTTTTTCAATGGGTGGAGGAGAAGTGGTTCGTTACTTAAGTAAGTACGGATCAACTAAAGTAAATAAAATAGTTTTGGTTGCAGCTGTAACACCTTTCTTATTGCAAACCGCGGATAACAAAGATGGTGCTCCACAAAAAGTTTTTGATGAAATGATCCAGGGTGTTGAGAAAGACAGACAAGCCTATTTAACCGGATTTGGAAAAACATTTTTTGGAGTAACGCCGACACAAAGCCCACTAAGCGAGGAGCAATTACAATGGGCACATTATCTTACATTACCTGCAACACAACGATCAACCATAGAATGCATACGTGCGTTTTCATCAACTGATTTTCGTGAAGATTGTATATCGATAAACGTTCCAACACTTATTATTCATGGTGATCAAGATAAAATTGTTCCCTTTGAAATTTCAGGAAAAAAAGCTGCTACATTAATAAAAAAATCAAAATTGAAAGTGTATGAAGGTGCACCGCATGGATTGTTTATTACCGATAAAGATAAGTTGAATGAAGATTTGATAGAGTTTATTGGTGCGGAAACGAAGGTGGGAGCATTGTCATAGAGATTAGAGAAAGAATTAGTAGAATGTATGCGGCGCTGTCCGTTCGAGCGGAGTCGAGAACTGTGGGTTGTAGTTCTACTCAAAATCATCAAAACAAAAAAGGGTATTCGCTTTTCAGCAAATACCCTTTTTCATAACAAAACAAAAAACTATTTTTTATCTTCTTTTACTTCTTCAAAATCAACATCAGTTACTTCACCGTCACCTGATGACGTGTTAGCGTTACCTTGCGGGCCTGCACCACCTGCAGCATTCGGATCCTGAGCACCGGCATTGTACATATCCTGAGAAGCAGCTTGCCATCCGGCATTCAATTTTTCCAGAGCTGTATCAATTCCTGAAAGATTACGTGAAGCATGAGCAGCTTTTAATTCAGTTAAAGCACTTTCAATAACAGATTTCTTTTCAGCCGGTATTTTTTCTCCATACTCTTTCAATTGTTTTTCTGTTTGGAAAATCATTGAATCGGCAGCATTTACTTTTTCCGTTTCTTCTTTTGCTTTTTTATCAGCCTCTGCATTTGCTTCAGCATCTGTTTTCATACGTTTAATTTCTTCATCACTTAATCCTGATTTAGCTTCAATACGTATGTTGTGAGATTTTCCGGTTGCTTTATCCTTTGCAGATACTTGTAAAATACCATTGGCATCAATATCAAATGTTACTTCTACCTGAGGTACTCCTCTTGGAGCTGGTGGAATTCCATCTAAGTTAAATTCACCAAGTTTACGGTTATCTTTTGCCATTGCACGTTCTCCTTGATATACTACAATTTGAACGGATGGTTGGTTATCACTTGCTGTTGAGAAAGTCTCTGATTTTTTTGTCGGAATAGTTGTGTTTGATTCAATTAGTTTGGTAAATACACCACCCATTGTTTCAATTCCAAGAGATAGTGGAGTAACATCTAATAATAACACATCTTTTACTTCACCGGTTAATACACCACCTTGAATTGCAGCACCTAGTGCAACAACCTCATCCGGGTTTACACCTTTTGATGGAGCTTTGCCGAAAAATTTCTGAACCGCATCCACGATTGCAGGAATACGTGTCGAACCACCTACAAGGATAATTTCGTCAATATCACTGATGCTTAATCCTGCATTTTTCAATGCTGATTTACAAGGCTCAATTGTACGTTTAATCAAATCATCCACCAACTGCTCAAACTTTGCTTTTGTCAATGAACGAACTAAGTGTTTTGGAATTCCATCAACCGGCATGATATATGGCAAATTGATTTCTGTAGAAGCAGTACTTGATAACTCAATTTTTGCTTTCTCAGCAGCTTCTTTTAAACGTTGCAATGCCATTGGATCTTTAGAAAGATCTAATCCACTGTTTTCTGCTTTAAATTCAGCTACTAACCATTCAATGATTTTTTGATCAAAGTCATCACCACCCAAATGTGTATCACCATCGGTAGATTTTACTTCAAATACACCATCACCTAACTCAAGTACAGAAACGTCATGTGTTCCACCACCGCAGTCGAACACCACAATTTTCATTTCTTTACCTCT
>DAORKB010000033.1:0-20662 GCA_035439365.1 Bacteroidia bacterium | reverse complement strand
TCATGTGTGGATTAACCAAAGAATTTGGGGTATGACCATGACCATAATGATTGGCTCGTAATGCACCTTTATCATAAAAATTATACGTAAAACAGTTTTTTTCGAGAAACAGAACGCCTCCATCCAACTGGGCCCTGTATAGTATATTCTCATCCCATTGATTTTTGTTCTCCGTAAAACGGATGCCGCTTTTGGGTTCTTTATTTATTGCATGCAAGGTTGTGAAAGGAAAAATAAAATATAAAAAGGCTAAACAAAATTTTTGAAATGAACTCATGAGTTGGAGGAGTTTTTTATTTCAGCATAGGTATTTTCTCAGGATCTGAAGCGTTAATAATTCGCGGAATGGTTTTAAAATATAACGCGCAGTATTTATTATACTCAAACTTAGACAATGTATTTCTGAAAAGAAAGACAAGGAATAATTTATAAGGTGTTAATCGACAGGATGACGCACCATGTCTGTAGTAAATACATTACACTGCTTGAAATGCTGCTAATCTAAACCAGATTAAGCAGCATTTTATTGTTGTTCAAGTGTCTCATGAATTTGTTAGTCCGTAATAACTAACCGTTTTGTCTGAACAGCCTGATTATTTATCAGTAGGGAATACAAATACACACCAGGGCTAAGTAAGGAGGTATTCATAGTAACCACTCCCTCGTTTTTAGATAACGGTGCATCCATTATTTTCTTTCCGGTTATGTCGTAAATAACAAGCTCGCTTTTTGCACCAACATTCAATTTATAATTCAATGAAAAGCTGCTGCTGGTTGGGTTGGGATAAGCATCTGAAATAGATCCTAATAAAGCGTTATGCTCATTGATACCTGTCGAACAGGTATATTTAATGGTTACATAAGCCGTATCATTTGTTCCGGGAGCGGTTTTGTAAACTCTATACAATACATATAAATCTTTACACTCATCCGGGCATGCATCATAGTGTGCAGCGATTCCGTATGTGTCCTTTCCGTTGGGCAGTGTTGCATATGCGCCAATAGACGAACCGGTATCTTTAGGTGTCCAGGTTACTTCTGATCTCGGCGTATAACATTGTACGCCTGTGCAGAAATATAACGCGGCGCAATCTTCGTTCATTGGCGGATTTAAAATGGTTCTATTCACCTGGTAAGTAATGGGTGCTGCAGTCTTATTTACGAGTGACAGATCAATTAATGTGGAGTCTCCCTTTTTAATTGGTAAAACAATGATGGTATTCGTTACATCCTTATTTTCATGCAGAATGTGGATACTTTGTGCCCGTGAAAATGTAAAGGACATTGCAAGTAGAAGTAGAGAGCTAATTATTTTTTTCATGACATTAAAATTATGGTTTTGTGACGACTTACTATTTATTTAATTATTTTAATTTCTTCTGCTTGTAGAATTCTGTAATTGCTATTGTCGAATAAAAATGCGACCAGATAACAATCCTTCGGCTTGCAGTTTACTTTTTTATAATCGTGTTGTAGTTTGAATTTGTATTTCTTTAAGCGGGGTTCTCCTTGTTTGGCATTGGTTAATACAGAATCTCCCCATATTCCGTTTATGTTATCTCTCAGCACATGTCTGTGTAAATAGTTAGCGATGAAAGTGGTGCCATCCAACTGTGGTGCAACAATACTATCCTGAACCAACATCAAGCACAAATTATAAGAGGCAGTTGAAGATGGGGTGGATAATAGTTTTGTTTGGATGTTAACACAAACACTACTATCCACGCTGTTGTATTCGCTTAATAACTTAACATCTGCTTCAGGAGCTGTACGAAGAATTGTACTTACCTCACTTAACCAGGAAGTATGAGCTTTTACGGCATTTGAAGGATAATCTTTTCTGTTAACAAGTCCGTTGGGATACCCCGAAAAACCAAAGGTTACAGCATATTTTTCACCGGCTTCTGTTCGGAAATCTTCCGGGTACTTGGTGTCGGGTTTAGCAAAAAAGTCAGCATGCACGGCAATGCAAATCACACTGTCGTGAAACGTTTGTTCTAATTTTTTTATGGAGACAGCGGCTTGCGGGCAATTCGGGCATTTGTGCCCGGTGTAATCTTCCACCAAAACTTTTCGAAAAGGAGTAGTGGCTGGAAAAGCAGTGCTGATACAAGATTCGCCATTGTTATTTGTTGTGGGCTCTACCGGATTGGATACATAATCACAGGAATAAATACCAGCTAATAAACTAAATAATAGTAAGTGTTTCGTAAAATTTTTCTTCATTCTTTTTCAATTTAAAAACTGCTTGTAATGGTCAGCGTAACTCCATTCATAGCAGGTACATTTCGGCAAACGCCTCCCACACAAAATATCCCTTGACGTTGTTTACCGTAAGATAATTCTATTCGGTTAGCATTTTTTATATATCCTGTACTGATGTTATAATAATGATATCGTGCTTCTTCAATCACATTGCCATAGTTATATTGATCCCCGACAGCGATGTACCAATTGGTATTAACGGTATATTCCAACAATGCATACGCCCAATCCTGCTGATCTTGTTTGGTCGACATGTTTTGAAGTTCTAATCTAAGGGCACCTTTTTTTAATTTATACGTTAAATCAACAACCCCAATATTCGAGTAGATCATACCACCACCCGGTTTTTGAATAACATCTTTATTATATACCTGATAAGAATAAATAAAAGAAGCTTTCCATTTCGAACTGAATTTTTTATTGATTTCAACATAAAGATCTCTGAAATAGATCTGGTTTCCAATTATAAAGTAACGGGATTTGTATCCCATTTTACGCCAGTCTTCATCAGGTTTTAAGTTGGTTGTATCCAAACTATTGGAACCAGAATAATTAATCAGAATTTCTGTTCCGTATTTTCCACCAAGTGCGGAGCCTTTTTTAAATTTATATTTTAACTCCGTTGAAAATTCCATTTCACCTTTTGCCTGAGATGCGTATGGATAAAATGTCAATAAACTATAGGTATGCTGTTTATTTAAAGCAGGTATATAATTCAACAGCAAATTGGTTAACTGAGCGTTTCTGTCGGAACGAAAACTCATGTTCTCAATACGCGATCCTGCAACCGTAAGTGCAAATCCTTTAGCGGCATAAGATGCTTGCAATAATGTTGCATTACCCGGTTTGTAAATAAAATTATTATCCAGTGAAGGATCATTAATTTTGTAGGCATACTCACCGTTCATGCTAAAATTGTTTCTTGATAAGTTGAAACGGATAGCCTGGCTACCAACATTTTGAGGTAATACAAGCAAGGGGTCCTGATCTTCCTGAAATTTGCTTACAAAACCACCTCCAATGCCAACGATTAATTTTTTATTGGCAAGTTTTGAAAACAATTCATTTATCTGAATCTCTCCATCAATTCCCCGGACAATTCCAGGGCCTTGAGAAAAAAAGGAACGTTGCTTACCAATTAATCCTTTCATATAAATTCCTTTAACAGGTTCTGCTTTTATACGAACACCATCCAGAGCATTATCCAATCCCAGGTTTCGCTCTTCATAGGTTCTTAAAATGAGCCCGTTTCCGAATTGCTCATAAAAACTTCCGGCGGTAATTTCCAGAAAATCGGATTTATAGGTAATAAACCGGTAAGGTATCCCGGTTCCTTTGTATCCCGTAGGATAACCTTGTAATACATTTAAATAATTTTCATAACGGATACCTGCAGTAAATTTTCCTTTGGTATAGAGGATATTTGCAAAACCGTTAAACAACATTTTTTCGGGAGCAGCAGCTGCTCCTATGGTTGAATCAGCAATATAGTATTGCGCATTGGCTTGAAAATTTCCATGTACTTCACCCAGGTCAAATGTACCTGGCTTTTTAAGATCAACTTGTGCAGAAGAAAGCTTAACGAACGACATGGAAATAAATATTAATAATTGAACTCGTCTTGGTATTAACACAACAAAAAATTTAAGATGAATTATTCCGTTATTTTTTCTCCTTTTGCTACTTTCTTCACCACTTCATATAACTCATCTTCATCACCTTCAGCATAAGAATTGTGTTGCCAAACAACGTTGCCTTTTCCATCAACAACAAAGGTGTGCGGTACCGTATTCACACTCATTGCACGTTTGAAATCCTGGTTTTCATCGATGTAAACTTCGTATTCCCATCCTTTTGTTTTTACTTCCGGGCCTACTTTTGAAAAACCTCTTGCATCATCAATAGAAACAGCGATTAATTTTACACCTGTTTCTTTTACCCAATCCGGGTAATGTTCTGCAATGGCATCCAGTTCTTTTTTACAGGGTTTGCACCAGGTTGCCCAGAAACTTATAATCATTGGTTTTCCCGAGTTCGAGAAAGTAGAGGTACCAATGGTTTTGCTATCGACTGTTTTTACAGTTGTAGCCGGCAGCGTGTTTTGGGCAATACCACAATTAATAACAGTTATAATAAAGATAATAATAAAATTTAACTTTTTCATACAGGACTAGGCTGTTTTTTTAAAAATTGTTCGTGGAAAATACATCCAATATCAAGCTGTAACTCAATATTGGATGTATTTTTTGTTTGAAAATTGTTTAGTAATTAATGGCTATTTTTTGGGTTGTCAATTGTTGGCCAATATATACATTTAGGAAATATAAACCAGGTTTCAGAGAAGCTGTATTCAATTCAGCTGTTTGTTCACCCATATCCAATCGGCCAAGGTTGTTGCTTAAAACAGTTTGACCAAGGGCATTTACGACTTCCATGGTAACCGTGCTGCTTTCAGAAAGTTGAATGCTAACAGTTGCCGCATCTGTCATTGGGTTAGGGTAGACATTAATGTTTGCATTTGTTTGGAAAGAAGCTTCTTCTTTGATTCCGGTAACGATACTTACACTTTTAGCTGCTTGCTGAACCACCTTATCATTATCTGTTTGTAGGAAGGCAACAACTCCAAGCTGTGCTTTATTGTAAATATAAGTAGGAATTGGTACTTTGAAACTTACATGTTTGGATTGTGCCTTTGTCCATTTCAGATCCAGCTCGGTTCCTTTAGCAGAAGGGTACATTTTACGCATAACACTATAAAATTCCTTTTCGCCGTTTGAACCCGGCGCTTGGGTAAAGATGATGGTTTTTTCTATCAATGCAACTCGTAAATAGAAGGGTCCTGCTGTTGTAAAATCTTTAGCAGCTTCCATGTCAATTTCGATAAAAATCGAATCCTTTGCTTTGTTAATTTCTTGAGTAACTTTTAACGAGAAGGGTGATGCAACACCGTATTCTTTTGTAATTGCAGCAGTGGTAAAGTTTTCCGGGGAATTGGTGGCACCGCCATCCATACTTACATCAGGCACACCTTGTACTCCATAATAAGTTACCCGGGTGGCAACATCTGTTTTGTTTTGTGCATTCATTGGGTCAACACCAGGCCAGCTCGTTTGGTATTTAATGGATACGGCCTTCGATTCATTGGCAGTTAATGTTTTATTAAATGAAGGATTGGCCTGGGCACAAGGACCACAAGAAGCCTGGGTGAATTCTTCTAACAAAACGGTTCGTTGAGTTTGACCGAAAGCGGAAAAACCAATTACAGATAACAGGAATAATGTAATTTTTTTCATTTGGAGGTGATTTTAATGGTTACTTTTAATTAGATGAGCTTAAAAATTAATGTTGCTAACCGGTTAATAATTATAACATTAATTATAACATTATGTAGGCTTCACTTACTCAAACTTAATCCAAAAGCCGCCATTTTCTAAATCGACTTTTTATGAAAATTAGTTTTCGTGTATTAGGCTATTTTTGAATAAAAATTGGATGATGATAGAAAACATGAAAAAGAAAAAATCAGATCACTCAATCTTTTCAATAAGCCCTACCTGTTTAGTAGGCAGAAGGGATATTTATTCATGATTTAATTTAATTTATTTTCTTTTTTATACAAAGGGCTGGAAAAGCTTTTACGATAACTTTTCAGAGGATCTGGTGTTTATATTTTTTTCTAAATTGAAAAACAAAACAAGAGGTATTTTATAAAAGTATGCTGCGTATTTCTTTTTTTAAATTATTTTAATGAGTGTTGTAATTGATAAATCAAGCATATTTTATGAGGCTAAATGAGGAAACGGACTCGATTAAATTTTAGGATTCGATGGCTTGAAAGCGTTACATTTATTGTCGTATAAAAGCCACATTCCAGTTATAACATATATTAAAAAGCAGTAGTATGGAACCATTATTTTTCTCAACTCAACTAAAATTTCGGGCTTGGCTAAAAAAAAACCACAACAAAGAAACAGCGCTGTTGGTTGGATTTTACAAGGTAACCAGCGGAAAAGAAAGCATGACATGGCCCCAATCCGTTGATGAAGCTTTGTGTTACGGTTGGATCGATGGAGTTCGTAAATCTATCGATGAAACAGCGTATACCATACGTTTTACTCCTCGCAAAAAAAATAGTATTTGGAGTGCGATTAATATTAGGAAAATGGAAGAGCTCATTCAAAAAGGGGTGATGCAACAAGCAGGATTGGACGCGTTTAAACACCGTAAAGATTCAAAATCTGCAATCTATACGTATGAAAATGCACCTGTTGTTTTGGATAAGCAGTTTGAAAAAAAATTTAAAGCAAATAAAGCTGCATGGGCCTATTTTAAATCAAAAGCACCATCTTATCAGCGAACAGCAATTTCGTGGGTGATGAATGCAAAGCAAGAAAAGACCAGGATAAAACGATTGGAAACCTTAATTAAGGACAGCGAAGAAAATAGAAGCATCAAACCCTTAAGCTATTAATAATTAAGAGGGAATGCGCTATTTTGATTCTCATGTGTTCATATCGCCCCAAAATATGGGTAATGCAAAAGACAACAATCCCTATAAAATAACAATCATAGCACGGGTAGATATATTTAACGGCCTTTTTCAGGCTCCTGACGTATTCTCCTTAGTTAGCAAGGAAGTTGTAAATAAAATGGCATGTATCCATGAAACGGATCCTTATTTATAAACCCAGTGGTGTGAACGTTTTATGCATAGTAAAACACCGGGGTTAATTAATTAACTTAAAAATATAAATCATGAAGACAGAAAATTTTTTGATGAAAGGTATAGTAGCAATTGCATTAACAGCTTTCCTGGTTACAGGTTGTAAAAAGAAAGAGGATGATGTAACCCCTGATACAACTCCAACTACGGAAACTGAAAAGCAACAAACCAATGCGAATGACCATGCGAATGTGGATCAACAAACCAATGAAAGCATAGATGATGCAAATAAAGTTTTAAGCGATAATTCAAATACACGGAATGATCTTCCCTGCAATGTTATTATCGATTCATCTGCATTAATGACACAAGGGTTAATTAAATTAACTTATAGTGGGCCTAATTGCGATAAATCAAAAACACGTACAGGTGAGATCAGTCTCCAACTTCCTTATGACAAAAACACAAATAAACCAATAAGGTGGTCAACAGCGGGAGCCTACGTTCAGTTAACGTATAAAAATTTTAAAGTAACACGCCTGGCTGACGGTAAATCGCTAACATTTAATGGGCAGATCACAGCAACGAATGTAACGGGGGGGGGCGTATTTGATGTATTGATTTTAAAACAAACCGTTACGCATGACTTTAGAGGCGGGTTAACGATCACGTTTGATGATAACAGTATCCGTGAATGGGCAGTTGCACGAACACGATCATATAAGCCAAGCTTAACAGTGCTGGTTGTTGAAGATGGTGGGGACACGGTGATCAATGGGAAGAAAATATCGTACTGGGGTAAAAACAGAGCGAATGAAGAATTCTCGATTTCAATTGATCAGCCAATTACTACTGAAATTATAACAGCAACGCTGTGCCGTTTATATAAACCCTATCAGGGTATTGTAACAATCAATACAACAGCTTCATCTGCTGCCGTAAAAACGGCAACCATTACTTATGGAGTTGATGCAAACGGAACGCAGATTCTCGGTAATGCTTGTCCCTTTGGATATCGTTTAAACTGGACAGATCCCAATAACGGGGCGCAGCAACTTATTGTAAAATATTAAACAAGTAGTGAGTTGAAAATAAAAGACCCTCGTCCTTTGACGAGGGTCTTTTATTGAATAGACCTTTATAAGCTTACGCATTTGTTTCAAATATTGCATCAACTATTTTAATCCACCACTACTTGCTTGGTCGCTGCTCTTTGTCCGTTCACAATCAAACAATAAAAATAAACACCTGCACTCAACGAAGTTGTATTTAAGTGAATGCTTCCTTCATTTTTTTGCAATGGTACTTCTATCCATCTCTTTCCATATAGATCATACACTATCAGTTCACTTTTTTCTGAAAACAGTAAGGTATAATTAACCGAAAAACCATTTCTGGAAGGGTTGGGATAAGCATCAGAAAGTGATCCAAAACTGGCATTTTCTTCAGCGATACCTGTTGCACAGGAATACACAATCGTTACATAAGCCGTGTCCTTTACATTGGGATCGGTTAAATACACCCGATACAAAACTTTCAAATCAGAGCAGGTTGTCGGACAAACATCGTAATGAGCAGCAAGTCCGGTGGTGCCTGAATCACCAGGTAATTTTTCATTGGCTCTAATGGTATCGGGATATGGTCTTGTCCAGTTTAAAGAAGAGCTCGGGGCATAACATTGCTTGCCGGTGCAAAAAAATAAACTGCCACATTCATCAAATGGCGGGTTTAAAATGGTTCGGCTTACCTGATACGGTAAATGGTTAGCGGTTGTATTTAAAAGTGATAAATCCGCAAGGGCGCCTTCGCCTTTGGTAATTGGAATAACAACCGTTGTGTTGGTTACATCTTTATTATTACTTAAAATATGTATACTCTGTCCGACAGCAACAACTGATATGATAAGCAGAAAAAGGGATACAAAAATTTTTTTCATAATAAAGATGTAACTACACAATTTTAAAATCTATTCTTTTTGCAAGCTTAGCTCATTTTTTTTATGAGCGATAGGGCGTGCTGGATTATCCAATTCAAATTTATTTAGGATGATACGTTCTATTTTTTCGCCTTTTACCTTGCTTTCCAACCAGGACACAATCATTAGGTATACAAGATAATTACTTTCCAAAGAAATGGTTGTTTCCGATTGTAAAAACAATTTCACTTCTTCACAGAATAGTTGGAACCCTTTGTTTTCCGTATTTTTAATAATATGACGGAAAGAAGTTAAAAACGCATTTTCTAATGGATACAATTTGTCTTTAGAAGAAAGGTAGCGGTGCGCTGCTTTAACACGATATTCCAATATATCCATGTTTTGTAATTCGTAATGCAATATAATTTCTATAATACGTCCAATGCATTCCAGGTCCTGGCGATGGAAACGTTCTTCTAATGTAGCTTTTACAAACCAATTCAATGCAAGCTTGTACTGTTCGGTAATCATATACAGTGAAATAACTTGCCAGTAGGTAGCTTCTTTTAAGAAGCTGTCAATTTGTTTGGATGTTTCAAACAATGTTTTGATTTGTGGAATAAGGTCCATTGCTTCCTGAATATGTCCCATTCTCAGGTAAACCGTAATACGCGTATTCAAAATCTTCAATGTAAGGTTGTTTTTTTGAATATCTGTTCTCGGCTCTAATGTTTCCAAACGTGCAATAGAACTCAATGCTTCTGCATGAACTCCTGCATTGCTGCAATGAATACTGTGTCGGTACAAATAGAAAGTTGGGAAATTGATGCTGGCCTCAATAATCATCGGGTTGCTTTCAATTAACTGAATCAGCTTTAACGAGTATTCATAACATTTTTTAGAATTACCAATGTATGCATAATACATCGTATGCAATTCATGAAAAAGAATTTTTGCTGTTATGGATAAAGCCTGACGTTCATCCTGCATAACCGGGTTTTTAATCAGCCATTCAAAATGCTGAATGTCACTTTCATTTCTCAACCCACCTCTTTTGGTGTATTGAATAAATAACTGACTTTTAAGTTGCTCATAAATGGCAATGTTGTCAATTTGGAAATTAACATCCTGAATTTCCTGAGTAAAATTCTGAACATTTTCTTTTAACGCTTTTGCATCGTATTCAAAACGAAGAATACTTTGTTCCAATAAATTGATTTCAGATAAATAGGAAAGTTTTTCATGTTCAAGCGCAATTTTTTTCGCTTTTTTCAAAATTTTTCTAGCCTGTGTGTACAGCCCTTTATCAGAAAGCAATTCAACTCTGTTCATTAAACTTCTTAATTCAATGGTTACGGTTTTGGTGTATGCTTCCAGGCTGGCTAAAATCATATTGTATAAATAGTTTTTAGCAACAGCAAATTGATTAATGAAACGCTCATCTTTGAATTTTTTGATAAGCTTAGGTTCGTTGTATACTTTTTGTAAGTCAATCGCATCAAAAATTTTGGTGTAGTTGTTTTGCTCGTTGTTTCTTACATGAAAATTAGCATACTTTTTAAAGTAGCCTTTTTCTGATTTGTTTAATGACTTAATTAATGCAAAAAGTCCGCCTGGATTTTCCATCTGTTCGTTGTTTACAATGGTTATTATTAAATAAAAAGTAGAGAGCTTAATTGTAATGTATTATTCGCGAGAATACTTTATATATCACAAACGTGCTGAATCGTTCGGATTAAATCGGATCGAATGGATCGCTGTTTCTTGTGTCCATTCACATGCATAGTTTTTTTGTTTTCATATGTAATTGTTTTAGAGTTTTCGTATTTATTTTCCTTGTTTAAAAAGTGCTTGTTATCGTAAGTGTAACACCATTAGATGCAGGTACATTTCCGCAAACACCACCTACACCCAAAATCAGTTTTTTATCAGCCAGTTTAGCGAATAATTCATTGAATTGTATTTCTCCATCAACTCCCCTGACAATTCCCGGTCGTTGTGAAAAAAAGGAGCGTTGTTTTCCAATTAGTCCACTACCGGCTGTTATTTCCAAAAAGTCAGAATGGTAAGTAATAAAGCGGTAAGGAATGCCGGTTCCTTTAAATCCGACCGGGTACCCTTGCAATGCATTCTGGTAGCTTTCGTATCTGAGACCAGCAGTAAATTTTCCTTTGGTGTACAAAATATTAGCAAATCCATTAAACAGCATACGTTCTGGAACATCGGCTGCACCAATAGTTGAGTCGGGAATATAGTATTGCGCATTTGCCTGAAAGTTTCCGTGAATTTCACCCAGCCCCATTTGATTTATATTTATTTGCGCTACAGTCAGGTTACATGAAGCCAGCAATGTAAAAATACATTTGGCAAATGACTGAGACGTTTTATTTGTAATCACCACACAATAGATTAAGTTCTATTATTCTTTTAATTTCTCTCCGGCTGCCACTTTTTTTAAAGCCTCATAAAGTATGTCTTCATCTCCTTCAGCATAAGAGTTATGCTGCCATACGATGTTTCCTTTTCCATCGATAATAAATGTATGTGGTATGGAATTGACACTCATTGCACGTTTGAAATCCTGATTCTCATCAATGTAAATATCATATTGCCAATCTTTACTTTTTACATCTGCACCAACCTTTAATGCACTACGTGAATCATCAATAGAAATGGCAATCAATTTTACGTTGGTTTGTTTGGTCCACTCGTCGTATTTTTCAGAAATAGCATCCAGTTCTTTTTTACATGGTTTGCACCAGGTTGCCCAGAAACTAATAATGATAGGATTTCCATCATTTGAAAGTTTGGAAGTATTGATGGTTTTACCATCTAATGTTTTTATGTCAGCCGCGGGGATGTTTTTTAAAGCTGTTTGTGCATTTAAAATTTTTCCAACACTACATATCAACAACAGGATACAGCTTAACTTTTTCATTATTTATGTGGGTTTATCTGTTAATGGCAATTTTTTTTGAGATGACCTCCTTACCCAGCGATATATTTAAAAAATAAAAGCCGGGAGGTAATTGAGTGATATTCAATTCAAGGGTTTGTTCACCCGGTTCTAATGTTCCAAGGTCCTTGGTTAAAACCTGTTGACAAAGTGAATTTGCAAGTTGAAGCGTTACTTTCGACGACTCAAAAAGTTGCAGATTAATTGTAGCCTCACTATTCGCAGGATTTGGATAAACAAAAACCTGAGTACTTTTAGAAGAAGCTGTGGTGAAAATTCCGGTAATAGCAGAAGCACTTTCGGTTGCTTGCAAAACAGTTTTGTTATTATCGGTTTGTAAGAATCCAACTACGCTAAGTTGGTTCTTATCATATATGTATGATGGAACAACTATTTTAAAAACAATTTTTTCTGAATGATCCTTTGTCCAATTAAGCGCTAGCGAGGTTCCCGTGGCGGAAGGAATCATTTTTCTCATGACACTGAAAAATTCTTTTTCCCCGTTCTCCCCGGGAGCTTTTATAAATTTAATTGCTTTTTCAACAAGTGCCAATCGGAAATACAAAGGGCCCTTTGTGGTGAAATCCTGTGCAGCAGTAATGGTGGAGATTATCAGAATGGAATCGGTAGTAGAATCAATTTGATGCGTAATACTCAGTTTAAAAGGCGATGCTATATTGTATTCATCATCAACTTTTGTTTGTGTAATGGCTGCCGGAGCTTCAGTTGGTTTCCCATCATTTGATACCGAAGGTGCGGTTGATACATTATAATAAGTAACGCGTGTTGCCACATCACCTTTATTTTGCGCATTCATTGGATCAACACCTGGCCAGCTGGTTTGATATTTTATAGAAACCAATTTGTTTGCATTGTTAGCTACAAATTTGTTGAATGTTGGATTAGCAGCAGCGCATTGTGGGCAAGACGCTTGTGTAAATTCTTCTAAAAGAACGGTTCGTTGCGTTTGAGCAAACGTCATTAAATGAATCGTTCCTAAAAAGAGCAATGTAATTTTTTTCATGCCAATCAATTAATCTTATTCTTAAATCAATTCGAATTTTATTTCGATTTCGTCTTAAAAAAGTGCTAGTCTAAATAGTTAATTTTTAAAATGTTATAGCTATTTTTTTTGATTTCCAAACGTAATTAAAACGCCTTCGGTTCTTAAATCAAATTGCTTTTAAACTTAGGTTTCGTTTATTATCACAAATGATTAGGAATCGGTAGTAGAAAGTTAACTAATTTTTGTGAAATTTCCACTTTTTTTAGGGGGAAAATGAAACAAAACCAACTTTTTAAGATTTTTTTTGGTTAAATTCAGCAAATTTGATTTGACCTTAATTAGGAACGAGACCGTATCCGCTCTGCTAAAAAATCATCAGATTTACAAAAATACGATCTGAGAAATAAGATCTACATAGTTTTAGCTTCTATTTTTATCGTCGAGTTTCCACTTTTTATTTCTAGCTTTCGCTTTTTCTCATTCATTTTAAAAACAAATTAAAATTCGCAATTAATGGTTCACAGAGGTCCTATACTACTTGTTGAAGACGACAAAGATGATTTTGAATTGTTTAAAAATGTATTAAAGGATCTGGACATCAAGCATAAGTTGGTGTGGTTTGAAAATTCCATAGATGCATTCAATTATCTTTTAACAGAAGATGAGCAACCCTTTATTATATTTTCAGATATTAATATGCATTTGCAAACGGGAATAGAGTTTAAAACAAAAATTGATAAGCACGAACAATTACGAAAAAAAGCAATTCCCTTTATTTTTTATACAACTACTATTGATCGGCACTCCATTCATACAGCATATACAGAAATGACGATCCAGGGCTTTTTTCAAAAAGCGGGAGATTACAATGAAATGAAAAAAAATCTGAAGATTATTATTGATTATTGGGAATGTTGCCAGCATCCGAGTACGAGCTAGTAGGAACAGCGGGTTGCAAAATAAAAAAATCCAGTCTGCCAAGACTGGATGTTAGGTGAATAGTACAAAATTCTTTTAATTATTTAGTTCAGCTCCAACAAACTGTTTGTTGTATTTGTTGCGATACTCGATAGGTGTTAGTTTGGTTATTTTTTTAAACACTTCTCTAAAAGCTTTGGCGTCGGAATAACCAACTTCATACATTACTTCGTGAATGTTTTTGCGACTGCTTTCGAAACTCCGTTTTGCAAATTCAACTTTAACGCGATGCATGTACTCAACAACTGTATTATTGGTTGCTTTCTTGAACCTGCGTTCGAAGCTGCGACGACCAATGGCAAACATATCAGCTAATTGATCAATTGCAATTCGGCCTTGGAAGTTAGATTCAATAAATTCCTGTGCTTTTTTAATGGATTCATCTTCATGTGATTTTTGTCCATTGAAAATAATAAACTGAGATTGGCTGCGTCGATCGATATCAATTTGAAATGCTTTTGACATGAATACAGCCACATCACGGCCGGCATATTTTTCAATAAGATATAAAATCAGGTTTAAATAGGAGAAGGCACCACCACTTGAATACAAGCCAAGTTCATCAGTAATGATCTTGTCTTCGACAAGTTGTACATCCGGGAACATTTTTTTGAAATGCTGGCTGGCCATCCAATGTGTAGCACACTGTTTACCGCTTAATAAGCCTGTAGAAGCCAATAAAAATGCACCAACACATAAGCTTGCTACTTCAGCGCCGGCGTTGTGTTGATCAACTACCCAAGGGTAGAAATCTTTATTAATTTCAATTAATTTTTCCATATCACCGTCAATTGCGGGGATAATAATTAAATCGGTCTTTTTTACATCCTTAATAAGTACATCAGCATTAACCATGTATTTTCCACCGCAAACAGGAACTTGCTCGGTGAGTCCTACTAGTTGAACGTTGCATAGGTCAGATTTTCCTAAGCTCGTTATAAATTTATTTGCTTCTGTGAAAACCTGACGAGGGCCTTCAACACTGCCTAAAACAGCTCCATTGGGGATGAGGATAGATATATGTTTCATGCGACAAATATAAAAGAGTTTTTTGTCGGAACAACCCTTTTTTTTGTCATTTCTTGCATGCATTAAAAGGGTGTTTTTCCTGTAGGTTTGTTTGCAAAAAATATTAAACCAGCAATTTATGAAAACAACTATTCATCGTTATTTAACATTCGATGGGAAGTGCAAGGAAGCAATGACATTTTATAAAGAATGCCTGGGTGGCGAGTTGGAATTTCAAACAATAGGTGATTCACCAATGAATGCCTTCTAAAAATATACAATTCATTTAAAAAATTACCTTTAACAAGGTCAATGAATCGTTGGAAATACGGTTTGTATTCAGACAGGGCTTTTCAAGATTAAGATGATGTTAGTGTTTGTTTTTTCCAATCGCTGGAAGTCATTTCAAATTTTAACTCTTTTGTTCCGTGCATGCCGGTTAAGGTCCAGCCGGCATTTCTGTAGAATTTTTCGGCACGTGTATGTGCTGCGGTACCGAGCCAGACTTTATCCTGGTGCAAAAAATACCAGTCCAGCATGAGTTGATGCAAGTTTTTTCCGATCCCTTTTTTCTCAAATAAAGGGTCTACAAAGAGGGCCCAAATGTTTTTATCTTTTAGGTCGGCAATAGCAAACCCTACAATTTGTTGATTTATTTCACAAACCCATCCTTTTCCATGTTGTGTAAGATAGGGTTTATAATCTTTGTCTTTCACAAGATCCGGATTAGAAAGCATGTTTTCTTTAACTGCATTTCTGATGCGTTGCATTTGGGAAATATCTGAAACGGTAGCTTCTCTATATAGCATATCTAATGTGCAATGGTATTACTTTTTTTGGTAAGATTAATGAGAGGTGAATTTTTTTTAAAAATGAGGTTACATTTCTACAATATTTTCAAATCAAATTTTATAATTTTCGCTCACATTTCCACGGAATGAAGTTATATTAAATAAAATCGTGTTGGCACAATTTTTTACGACCTGTAATGAATTGATGTTCGTTGGCATTTTTACCTGATCAACGGTCTATTGTGCAAAAAAATCTGGAGAATTTGTGAGAGGGGAGCATTTCAATTTTAATCAATAAAAAAATAAAATTATGAATCACAGGGAATTCTATTCAGAACTTGGTAAGTTCTTATATGCGGTAATTGATAATGATGGGATCGTTTCGAAATCTGAAAAGGACCGTCTGAAAAGTATAGTAAAAAAGCAACTTGTTCCATTGGAACATCATGTGGATTCGTATGGAACCAATATCGCTTTTTATGCCGAAATGGAATTTGAGGTGCTTGAAGATAGCCTACCGGACATAGAAGTTACATTTGCTTCCTTTATGGAATTTATTGAAGATCATCAATTGGAGTTTGATGATACAATGAAAAAAGTGAGTTTGATCATTTCAAAGGAATTGTCGAATGTATATCTCGGAACCGGTAAAAGAGAGCGTGTATTGATCGATCAGCTAACGAAAAGACTGAACAAGATCAAGATCAAAAAAAGAACGCAGAAGATTAGAAACGAGAATTAACGGTTATAGAAGATTTGACCCTTTCAGTGTCAGATGTTCCTGGATCGGCTTAGCACCCCAGATTGTCGTAGCGTCTCGCTACGACACAGAACCCAAGGCCTCTGGCCTTAAATAAACTCAATAACCCGTTCAACTGGCCGTCCAATGATGGCCTTATTTCCTTTTACTAAAATGGGCCGTTCAATTAATATCGGGTTTTCCGAAAATATTTTTACCCATTGCGCTTCCGTTAATTTTTTTGAAGCATATTTTTCTTTGAACAGTGGTTCACTTTTACGAACAAGTTCCTCCGCTTTTATATTTAATTTTTTTAATAAAGCCTTAATTTCTGTTTGATTCAAAGGGGTTTTGAGGTATTCAATAGTTTCGAATGGAACTCCTTTTTCATCTAAAATAGAGCAGGCTTCCCTGCTTTTTGTACAGCGTGTATTATGATAGATTGTGATTTTTTCTTTCTGTTTACTCATGCTGTATAAAGATTATTTGCTATTACCATATTCCATTAAATAGGATTTAATAAAATCATTCAAATTACCATCCATAACCGCCTGTACGTTGGATGTTTCAAGCCCTGTGCGGATATCTTTTACTAATTTATAAGGATGAAAAACATAGTTGCGGATTTGAGAACCCCATTCAATTTTTTTCTTGTTTCCTTCAATTGCAGCAATGGCTTCATTTTGTTTTCGCAATTCAATTTCAAATAATTGCGATTTCAATAATTTGATCGCATTCTCTTTATTTTGCAATTGAGAGCGTGATTCCTGGTTTTTAATAATGATACCGGAAGGTTTGTGATATAAGCGTACCGCGGTTTCTACCTTGTTGACATTTTGCCCGCCTGCACCCCCGGATCGGAAGGTTTCAAATTCCAAATCTCCGGGATTTACTTCAATTTCAATGGTATCGTCAATTAAAGGGTAGGCATAAACAGAAGCGAAAGAGGTGTGACGTTTCGCATTTGCATCAAATGGTGAAATACGAACAAGACGGTGAACGCCGTTTTCGCCTTTTAAGTAGCCAAATGCATAATCACCTTCTATTTCTATGGTTACAGATTTGATACCGGCAACATCACCGTCCGAACGATCGGTTTCTTTTACTTTAAAGCCATTTTTTTCGGCCCACATCAAATACATGCGCAGTAACATTTCTGCCCAATCGCAGCTTTCTGTACCACCTGCTCCTGCATTGATCTGTACAACACAATTTAAAATATCTTCTTTGCCACTGAGCATATTTTTAAACTCAATGTCTTCCAATAAGGTTAATGTAGTTTGGTATTGTTGTTCTAGATCCTGTTCGGTGGCTTCTCCTTCCTTATAAAAATCATACATGAGCACAAGATCATCCGTACTGCCTTTTAAAGCAGCGTATGAGTTGGTCCAGTTTTTCTTGATTTTTGTTTGTTTGAGCAGCTCTTCGGCTTTTTTAGGGTTGTCCCAAAAATTAGGTGCCAATGCTTTTTCTTCTTCCTCGGCGATCTCTCTTAATTTACGATCGATGTCAAAGATGCCCCCTCAACGCATCCGTGCGTTCCCGAAGGTCTTTTAGTTGGTCTGTTGTAATCATGGCGCGAAGTTAATAATTATGTGGATATGAAGCCGTTTTTTAAAGTATTTTTGTAGGAAATAGGCGGCTATGCAAACACGATTTTTTAGAATCAATACAAAAGAATATTGTCACATCAGTGATGATACCTTATTTATTATTAATAGCAAAGAGGTGGTCCGTGTGCCGTTGGAGCATGAATTGGATGAAAGCTGGGGAGTTATTAGTATTTTGAATTACCTGGCTTTTGCGTTTTTATTTTTATATACCGCGTTATCGATTACCTATTATAAGTTTGACTTTTTTATTCATCCCTGGAACTATGGCGCCCTGTTACTGCTATTGGTAGCTTTTAATCGGGTGAAAGAAGGATTTCAAACCAGCAGAACCCCCATGATACCAAGACATAAAATTACAAATGTAGAATTACGAACACCACGGTTTTCATACCCTCGTTTGGTTGTTTTTTTTAATGGACCACAAGGGAAGATATTGAAAAAAGTTATCCCGATTTTATACAAACAAGAAGCATTGCCAGTATTAAAAGAGATGGGATTGTTGAAGCAAGAAGAGTTGGTATAGAAAAAATTGCGCTAATTGCGTATGAAATCGGCCTCGGCTGAAGATATGTTGGATGAAATCCGCCTTCGCTGAAGGTATGTTGGATGAAATCCGCCTTCGCTGAAGGTATGTTGGATGAAATCCGCCTTCGCTGAAGCTACGGCGGATGAAATAGGGAAATTCCGGTTTTATCTTTTGGAATTTATAAGTATCTTGGATAGGAATTTGAGCAGAATCATCTATTAACCTAAAACCAACCACCATGGAAACTCCAAAAGTATATATCAGTTTTGATTATGAAAAAAACAGCAACGGGCAAACACAATTCGTGGACCTGTTAAAACAATCAAATATCGACGTAATCATTGACGGATTTACGTCAAAACCGGCTTATCCGGATAATCAATGGCAAAATGTAATTTCTGATAAAATAAATTATTGCAACATGTTAATTGTTTTGGTTAGCAAAACAACAACACAACAAAAATGGGTTCAGAAAGAAGTGAATGCGGCAGTATCGCAAGCTGTGCCTGTGTTTGGTGTATATATTGGCGGAGCGGATAGTACAACAGCATTGCCACTAAATTTACCTCGCGAGCGAGTTGTTAACTTAAACGCTACCGACATTGCTAGCTATATTAAAAAGGCGATGACAGAAGGAAAAAATGAAATGGTATCGGATAAAACAATTGCTACACAAGCAAGTGGGCATGGAGCGGATTTATAGTAAATGAATTCTTTCCTGACAGGTTTAATCTGCTTCATTTTAAACCTGTCAGGTTTCTTTTAAAATATAACGTCAATTTAATATCGAGTTAAGCGCCATTTGCTCTTTAAATCTGACAGTTTTTTAAAACCTTCGATACTTTCAAATTTTCAACTCCTTTATCACCTCCCAAATCAAATCATTCTCAAATCCTCTGGATACGATATAATGAGCAACTTTCAGATCACGAATATGTTCTTTCCCGCCTTTTATATCGTTCGACTTTTTTTGGATCAGTTGCTTTAGCGTCTCCATGTAAGTATCCTCAGGGATCTCTTTCATGGCTTGTTTGATGCAATACTCGGATATTTTTCTTTTTTTGAGTTCGAGTTTAATTTTAATGCGTCCCCACTTTTTGATTCTGAACTTTCCACCGGCATATGCTTTTGCAAAACGTTCTTCATTCAAAAAATTATCGGTGATTAATTTGGCGATGATGCTTTCAACAGCATCGGGGAACAGGCCCCACTCATATAGTTTATCACGCACTTCTTGCTGACAACGTTCCTGGTAGGCACAATAAGCTTCAGCTTTTAAAATAGCCTGAGCAGGTGTGAATTTCTTTTTCTTTTTTTCTTCAAACGTGTCCATCACCTGTTGAACTATCTGTTTTTCACAACCAATTGCACCGTATGCCTACTCTTCACTTCCAGCAATGCTGTTTTTCCGATCAATACCCGGTCAATTGTTGGTTGATCATAATATCTGATTGTGATGAGCTCCATATTTTCATTATACAATACACGATAATCCTTTTGAAGTGTTTGCAACAGATCAGGGAACTTGCGTACATCATAATCGATGCTTACCGAAAAACTAATGGCTGAATTTTGCATCAAGTTGATTTTGATATTTTTTTCAGCAAACAATTGAAAGATAGAAGCAAAATTTTCTTCATTGATAAATGAAAAATCTTTAGGAGAGATGGAGATCAGCACCTGATTTATTTTAAAGATAAAGCACGGAATCGCTGGTTCTGAAGGTAATTCGGATATCGCGGTTCCTTTTTTTTCAGGATCTAAAAATGATTTTACAAACAAAGGAATTTTTTTGTTTTGTAAAGGTTTAATCGTTTTTGGGTGAATAACGGATGCACCATAATACGCCAATTCAATTGCATCCTGATAGGAAAGATGATCCAGTTTTTTGGTTTCATCAAACCATTTCGGGTCGGCATTTAAAACGCCGGGAACATCTTTCCAGATAATAACACCTCTTGCATCCAGAGTAAATGCAAGGATAGCAGCGGTATAGTCAGACCCTTCACGACCCAATGTAGTTGTAAAATTTTCGGAAGTGCCTCCAATAAAACCTTGTGTAATAACAATGTTATTGCCTGATGCAGAAAACTGTGGCAATAATTTTTTTGAAACAAGTTCTTGTGTAAGTTCCCAATTTACTTTCCCTTCGCGATAGCTGTTATCGGTTTGAATAACATCCCGTGCATCCCACCATTTGCT
>DAORKB010000032.1:0-20815 GCA_035439365.1 Bacteroidia bacterium | reverse complement strand
TTCTGCGGTTTTTTATTCAAATCTTTAAAAATGAATTTTTAGAACCCACCATAATTCGTTAGAAAGCGTTTAGATTTGACGCTATTTTGACAATTGTATTATCATGCCAACAAATATATGAAAGCCACAACTACTAAGTCAAACAAAATTCTTTTGTATTTAATTTTAGTAATTCTAATTTCAATACCAATTTTTACCAAGTTAAGCGCGCTCCCTTTTAGGGAATATGATGAGGCGCGCCTGGCCACAAACGCATATGAAATGCACAAAAACGGAAATTGGTTGGTCACTTATTTTCATAATGCCCCGGAAATGTGGAATACAAAACCTCCGTTTTTAATTTGGCTACAAGTTATTTGTATTAAGCTTCTTGGTTTTGGTGAACTGGCAATCCGGCTTCCCATTGCAATTGCTGCTTTTTTAACCTGTATCTTACTTTTTGGAATGTGTGCAAAATACCTGGAGGATGAACTGTTGGGGTTTATTGCGGCGATAACGCTTGCTTCGATGTCAGGGTTCATACATGTGCATATATCCCGGACAGGAGATTATGATGGACTTCTTATTTTCTTTATAACACTTAGTTCATTTTGTTTTTTTGTTTTTCTGGAAACAAAACAGAATAAATTTCTTTACTTTTTCTTTTTAACACTTGCACTTGGCGTTTTAACGAAGAGTGTAGCAGCACTATTATTTTCTCCTGCAATTTTCATTTATTGCGTATGGCAAAAACAATTAGTGGACATCCTTAAAAACAAGCATTTCTATTTCAGCTTGTCAATATTTTTATTCATCGCAATAGGATACTATTTATTGCGGGAACATTACAATCCAGGCTATATAAAGGCCGTGCAGCAAAATGAACTCGGTGGCCGGTTCTTGCATACACTGGAATATCATAAAGAATCATTCTGGTTTTATTATAATAATATTTTGAAAGACCATGTTTATTATTGGATCTTAATTCCATGTGGGCTGTTAATTGGTTTGTCCTCCAAGGATAAAAGAATAGTAAGATTTACGGTGTTTATAACACTTATTGTGATCACATTTTTTCTGATCATATCGAAAGCTCAAACAAAATTGGATTGGTATTCTGCCCCATTGTTTCCTTTTCTGGCCTTGCTAATTGCGCTATTTATTCGAAGCATTGTGATTGTACTAACCTATATAGACCATAAAAAATATTTAAACCACAATGTACTTCCAATTATTTTTTTGTTTCTGGTGTTAATCATCCCTTATCAAAAAGTTGTTCACGATTCCTATCTATCGGAGGAATATAGTTGGGATGTGGAGAGGTATAGGATGAGTTATTATTTAAAATCAGAACTGGATAAATCGGACAAAACGAATACGTTGAATAATTTTAAATTGCTGTACCAAGGATGGGGAGAGACGAATCTGTATTTATATATAAAAATGTTGCAGGAAAAGGGAATTAATGTTTCTAAAAAAGATCATACGCAACTTAGCCCCGGAGATAGTGTTGTAACCTGTAGCGATAACATTAAAAGCGATTTGTCGGAGCATTATAATTTCACTGTAATTTCGGAGGATCAACAGATCACCAAGTACAACATATTGAGTCTTAAATAGAAATAAATAAAACGATCTTTTCTTCCTTACATAGAGGTTCAGGATGTATTTTCCGTGTTCCTGCTTGCTCCTAATTATAGACCGGCCACCGCTAACCCGAATCAACTCAAAGCATTAAAACCTACCATTTTACCGATAAAAATGCTACATTTGCAATCCTTTTAACAAAATTAGGTTTACATCCCAATGAGTAAGAAATACAACGAATACAAAGGTCTTAATCTTTCACAAATAGCGAAAGATGTACAGGCCGATTGGAATAAAGACAACACATTTGAAAAATCCATCACTTCCCGTGAAGGAAAACCGTCTTTCGTATTTTATGAAGGCCCACCAAGTGCCAATGGATTACCAGGGATTCACCACGTAATGGCACGTTCCATTAAAGATATTTTCTGTCGCTTTAAAACACAAAAAGGTTTTCAGGTGAAACGTAAAGCGGGTTGGGATACGCACGGTTTGCCAATTGAATTAAGTGTGGAGAAGGAACTGGGCATTACAAAAGAAGACATCGGTAAAAAAATTACCGTTGAAGAATACAACCTGGCTTGTCGCAAAGACGTCATGAAATACACGGATGTATGGGCCGATGTAACAGCAAAAATGGGCTATTGGGTGGATATGGATAATCCCTATATTACCTACGACAATCGTTACATCGAATCCGTTTGGTGGTTATTGAATAATCTGTACAGTAAAGGTTCCATCTATAAAGGATATACGATACAACCCTATTCACCTGCTGCAGGAACAGGGCTTTCTACGCATGAGTTGAATCAACCTGGATGCTATAGAGATGTGAAAGATAGAACAGCCGTAGCGATGTTCAAATCAACGGATCCAGCTAAGTTTAAAGTAAAAGGCGATGTCTATTTCCTTGCCTGGACAACCACTCCCTGGACATTACCATCCAACACGGCTTTAGCTGTAGGAAAGAATATTGATTATGTATTGATACAAACACAAAATCAGTTTACTGGAAAAGAAATTTTTGTGATCCTTGCAAAACAATTGCTATCAAAGTATTTCAAAGGTGCCGGTATCAAAACAGGAACAGATAATGACAACCTGCACATGCACAGTCATGGTGTTGACGACGATGGAAACTTACTTGCATTTAATCCCAAAGAAGCATATTACAATTGGAAAATTTTATCCGAAATAAAGGGTGCTGACTTAAACGGTTTGCGTTATGAGCAATTGCTCCCATTTGCGAAACCAGAAAATGGTGATGCGTTTCGTGTAGTGCTTGGTGATTTTGTTACAACAGAAGATGGTACCGGTATCGTTCACATTGCACCCAGCTTTGGTGCAGACGACTTTAAAGTAGGCAAACAAAACGGAATAGGCGCATTGACATTAGTGGATAAACGTGGTAAGTTTTTATCCGTCGTGCAAGATGGTGTTTTCCTGTACGGTGATGAATATGTTAAAGAAGCCTATTTAACCGATGCTGAGAAAGAAACAGAATTCAAAAAACAAAAACAAATATTAGAAGCAAACGGTAAAATCAAAGATTTAAAGGTATACTTAAGTGTTGATGAACGTATTGTTTTGAAATTGCAGGAAGAAGGAAAACTCTTTAAAAAAGAAACCTACGAACACAGTTACCCGCATTGCTGGAGAACAGATAAACCGGTGTTGTATTACCCACTGGATTCGTGGTTCATCAAAACCACTGCGTATAAAGAGCGCATGATCGAACTAAACAATACCATCAACTGGAAGCCGGAATCAACCGGTACAGGCCGTTTTGGAAACTGGCTGGAAAACCTGAACGATTGGAACTTGTCACGCTCCCGTTTCTGGGGGATACCAATTCCTATCTGGACAAGTGAAGATAAGACAGAGCAAATTTGCATCGGATCGGTTGAACAATTAAAGAAAGAAGTAGAAAATGCGGTTGCCAAAAAAGCAATGAGCAGTAATCCTTTGGAACAGTTTAAGCCAGGCGATAACAGCACAAAAAACTACGATACATTTGATTTGCATAAACCATATGCTGATAACATCGTTCTGGAGCGCAATGGTAAAAAGCTTTTCCGCGAACCCGATTTGATCGACGTATGGTTTGATTCAGGAGCTATGCCTTATGCACAATTGCATTATCCGTTTGAAAACAAAGAATTAATTGATCAGAAAAAATATTACCCGGCTGATTTTATTGCAGAAGGAGTGGATCAAACACGTGGATGGTTCTTTACATTGCACGCCATCGCAACCATGTGTTTTGATTCAGTTGCCTTTAAAAATGTAGTGAGCAACGGATTGGTATTGGATAAAAACGGACAAAAGATGAGCAAGCGTTTAGGAAATGCTGTTGATCCGTTTAAAACAATCGAGCAATATGGTCCGGATGCAACACGCTGGTATATGATTACCAATGCAGCACCCTGGGATAATTTGAAATTTGACATCGAAGGTATTGCAGAGGTGCAACGTAAGTTTTTTGGAACCTTGTACAATACTTATTCATTCTTTGCACTCTATGCAAATGTGGATGGATTCGCTTACAAAGAAGCAGAGGTGCCAATTATCGAACGCCCGGAAATTGATCGTTGGATCATTTCTGAATTAAATACCTTGATTAAAAAGGTAGATGAAGCCTATTCGGAATATGAACCACACCGTGCCGGTCGATACATTGAAAGCTTTGTAGACGAACATTTAAGTAATTGGTATGTGCGCTTGTGCAGACGCCGTTTCTGGAAAGGCGACTATTCTCAGGATAAAATAGCGGCATATCAGACACTTTACAGATGTCTGGAAGTAATTGCGCAGCTATCGGCACCAATCGCTCCATTCTTTACTGATAGACTGTTTACTGACCTCAATTCCATAACAGGCCGTGATAAAGCAACTTCTATCCATTTGAGCGATTTCCCAGTATCTGATACCTTTCTCATTGATAAGGATTTGGAAGAACGGATGGAACTGGCTCAAAAAGTATCATCCATGGTATTGTCTATCCGTAAAAAAGAGAACATACGTGTTCGTCAACCGCTCAGCACGATACAGATTCCGGTATTTGATGAGCGTTTTAAGACAAAAATAGAGGCGGTGAAAGATTTGATTCTTTCGGAGGTAAATGTGAAAACCATTGAATTTGTGAATGAATCAACGACTACCATCACCAAAAACCTGAAACTTAATTTTAAAACATTGGGTAAAAAGGCTGGTAAAAACATGAAAGCCTTACAAGCCTTTGCATTGGAACATGCCCAGGAAATCATTTCCGGAGTGGAAAAAACCGGAAAATACCAGGTAAACCTTGGAGAAGAGGTGATAGAACTGGAAAATGAGGATGTGGAGATCATACCTGTGGACATTCCGGGGTGGAAAGTGGCCAACGATGGGCAATTAACTGTGGCTTTAGACGTTACAATCACCTCTGCCCTAAGAGAAGAGGGTTTGGCACGGGAATTAGTTAACCGTATCCAGAATATGCGAAAAGACAGTAATTTAGAGGTAACGGACAAGATTGAGGTTAAAATTCAAAGAAATTCGGCCATAAATTCGGCCATCAATAATAATTTGAACTATATTTGCGCGGAAATTCTAGCTTCGTCGTTAGAACTGGTTGATAACGTGGAAGCTACAAGCGGCTCAGAGGTTGAATTGGACGAGCAAATAAAGACCTTAATTACTATTACTAAATTAAATTAAAACACAATGGCTAAAAAGACACAAAAAGCAAAACCAGCTAAAAAAGCTGCTAAATCTGCGAAACCGGCTAAAAAAGCGGTAGTGAAAAAGCCTGCAAAAAAAGCGAGCCCAGCAAAAGCGAAGCCTGCAAAAAAAGCAATTGCAAAAAAAGTAGTAAAAAAGGCATTGCCTAAAAAAGCTGCAAAACCAGCTAAAAAGGTAATTAAAAAGGCTGTTAAACCTGTTAAAAAAGCAGCAGCCAAAAAACCGGTTTCAAAGAAACCTGTCTCTAATAAAGTACTTAAAAAACCCTTGGTAAAAAATATGGCGAAACCAGCGAAAAAAGTAGCGGCGAAAAAAGTTGAAAAACCTGTTAAAAAAGCAATAACAAAACCCGAAATAGAAAAACAAAAACCTGTTGCAAAACAAGCTCCTGAACCAAAAAAGGAAATTGAAAAACCAGCAGCAAAACCAGTTGAAACAGCTAAAAAAGCAGAAGCTCCAAAGAAAAAACAAAAAGACTATTCCTTGGATGATGATGGAAGCAGAAGAGATGAAGCACCAATGGTGGTTGAATACAAAACACCTTCTATTCGTAAACCAATGGGACCTGCTCCAAAACCACATATCAACACCGATACACGTACACGTTACTCGGATGCAGAGTTAAAAGAGTTTAAAGAATTGATCTTGAAAAAACTGACGGAAGCGCAAAAAGATTTTGAATTATTAAAAAGTACGCTTTCTCATAAAGATGATCATGGAACAGATGATACATCTCCAACTTTCAAATTATTGGAAGATGGATCGGATGTATTGTCAAAAGAAGAAACAGCACACCTGGCAAGTCGTCAGGAAAAATTTATTTTGAACTTGCAAAATGCATTGATTCGTATTGAAAATAAAACATACGGTATTTGTCGTGCAACAGGTAAACTTATTTCAAAAGAACGTTTGAGAAGTGTACCACATGCAACACTAGCAATCGAAGCGAAGTTGGAGCAAAACGTATAATAAATAGAATAATTTCTATAATAAAGGTTGTACATAATAAGTACAACCTTTTTTCTTTATTTTTGTACCCATCTATTTTAAAAAATATATTTTGAAAAAGCCATTACTACTTGCATTTCTTATTCTTCTGATTGATCAATGTATTAAGATCTATATAAAAACACATTTTTACCTGCAGGAAGAAGTACATGTTGCTGGCAACTGGTTTATCATCCATTTTACAGAGAATAATGGAATGGCCTATGGAATGGAGTTTGGCGGTCAATTTGGAAAACTATTTTTAAGTACATTCCGTATTGTTGCAGTAGGAACCATTTTTTGGTACTTGTTACAAATTATTAAGAAAAGGGAGGACAAGCTTTTCATCACCTGTATTTCATTGATTTTTGCAGGGGCCCTGGGGAATATTATTGATAGTGTGTTCTACGGGGTTTTGTTTAGTGATAGCAACTATGAGGTTGCTCAGTTCTTACCTGCTGATGGTGGCTATGCTTCACTGTTACATGGCAAAGTAGTGGATATGTTCTACTTCCCAATTATTGAAGGGCATTTTCCGGAATGGGTTCCATTTTGGGGAACAGAAAAATTTGTCTTTTTTCAACCGGTTTTCAATTTTGCTGATGCATCCATTAGCGTTGGGGTGGCAATAATAATTCTCTACAATAAACGCTTCTTTGGTGAGAAAAAACAGGTTACAGAAGAAGAAGAAAATCCAACAGCTGCAGAAGAACCCATAAAGCAAGACCCAGCGTAACGATCGTTATTGCTTCTTTTGTTCGTTCTCCAGTTCGGGAAACTCAATTTCATCCTGCACAATAAAAGCAGTAGGAAACTCAGGTTGAACTTGTTTTAAAAACTTATAGGCTTCCAGTTTTGTTCTAAAATTTCCAACACGGATATTGAAATTAGGCTGATCATATTTTTCATACGCCTCAACTGATGGGAACTGGGTCATAAATTTTGTTTTGACTTCCTTCGCTTTATTTTTATCAGCTCCAAAATGTATTTTTACGCGATATCCTTTTATTAATGCTTTTGAATTGAGTTCAATACTTTTAGATAAAAGCGCATCGATCCGGGCATCCTGTATCAAACTTACTTTACCGGTATCTGCATGTGATTGGGCAGCTAACTTCAAGCCGGAGATCACTATTAACAAAGAGATAACGAAACGAACGTTGTTTTTCATGATGATGCAAAGGTAAATTATTTTATGTTATTATCTTTGCCATGTGCGTAGATTATTCGTCATATTTTGTGTTTTTATCTTTTGTTTGCTACAATTTAAAACAATTGCCCAACCTGCATTAGACACCATACAGTGGTGCATCAAACAAAAACCGCACATATTCGGCAAGCTGGATACGCGAAACTCCTTCATTTATAACAGCAGAATTAAAATTTTTGGTATGAAGGCCGGTGTGAGTTATGGCAAACGGCTGTTTATAGGGCTTGGGTACAACCAGATTTATCCCAATACAAAAGCTGCCAAAAGTTTTGATAAACAAATTTACATTCCTACAGAAATGAATACGATGGATAGTGTTACTGCAAAGCTGCAGCTCTTTTATTTTTCGGCGCAGATAGAATATATTTATTATCGCACTAAGCATTGGCAATTAAGTATGCCCTTACAAATAGGCATAGGCCAAACCTCCTATAAGTACGAGTGGCTCGGTAAGAGGCGATACAATGAAAAATATGCCTGCCTGATTTATGAACCGGCAGTATCTGTCGAGTATCGGTTTGTGAAATGGATAGGCGTAGGTGCCGATGTTGGTTTCCGCTTTATGCTTACAGAAAGCAAAGCGTTAAATAACAAATTCAATTCACCAACATATGCATTTAAACTGTTGATTTATTACAGCGAAATTTTTAAGTCTCTTTTTCCAAATAGCAAATTGTCGGAAAAACTGTAAGTCTATGTGTCCTATACCTATGTGGTTAAATAAAAAATCAACCACATAGGTACATAGGACAAATAGATTTTTTATTGTTTTATAATATGCTTTTTTCCAACAACGACATTCTTCTTATTGACAACTTCAATAAAATAAATTCCATTTTGCAAGGAACGTAAATCGATCGACGTTTCAACATCTGAAATAGTTTGTTCTTTGACAGGTTGACCAAGCAAATTCAACAATCGTACACGATCTACTTCCTTTACTGTTGTTCCGGAAGATAAACGTATTGTACATTCCGATGATGTAGGATTTGGAAATACAACAAAGTAAGAATGATCAATTTCCCGTTCAACAGATGTGATGATCGGTGTACTATATAAATGTAAAAAATAAACAACCGTATCAACTTTACCCGATGTATCAGCATATTGCAAATAGGAGAGACTCGTGATCAGATTATTTGCATCCAGTAAATTCAGATATTTTCTTTTGCCATCAAACGTAATAGAATCGCCTTTACTATTGATGACCCATTTTCCATGATAAATAGAATCCGTCTTTTCATCTTTACCAATATATTTTCCGGAATCTGAAAAAATAAATGTTTTGTTAACGTAATCCAATGGATTATTCGTTGAATCCTGATGATAAATGTTAAATGTTTTAGTAAGAAATTTAACACCGTAGGATTTTGTTTTCCACTTTTTATTGTAAAGCTCAGAAACATTGATCTGTGCAGCTAATTTTCCTGTAACAAATAAACTAAAAAAGATAATGTATATAATTTTGGTTTTCATGATTTCTGTTATTTGCGTTTTTCAAAAGCTCTTTTTAAGCGAAAATCAACATTCTTAAATAAAACACATCCTGCTACAATGTTCCCATAGGCGTTTCTTCTTCCTGCAGTATTATTACCACAAAACTGTACACCTTCGCCAATTGTAACGATTTTTACTTTACCACACTCTTCAATGACCTGACGTGTTATTTTTCCCGGTGCAAGCATATGACCTTTAGAAGTATAGTTTGTAAATACATAATTTTTATCGTTCACATACACATAGATTGGGTCGTATACCGAGCTCTCCAAACCATCTGCATCACAGCCTAAAACAAACCGACCAATAAAGGTGGTTGTTCCAAATTTAAACACATGTCTGGCCTGAATAAAATTCGGAGAGTTAAATAACTTGTAACGTTGCGTACAAGAAATAGTCTTCATAGGGTTCAATTCCAATTGTCGGTCGTAACAAAGTTTACGCGGTATTGAAGACCCAAAATATCCAAGTGATGTCAATTGTCCGATCTCGTAAGGTAAACCTTGGTACCAATCACTTTCCCCATCCAATGCATCTTTTAACTCCTGAGTAGGAACAACATCTGCCATTCGTTTGATATCTCCTGCCTCCGGTTCCGTATCAACTGTTTCCATTGGATAGGCATTGATTTTATCCTGAATGGTTTTTAAATCAGCAAGGCTTAATTTATCAAGGAAAGAAGTGGTTAAACCATCCAATGGAAAATCGTAAGGAATAACAGCCGTATAAACAATACTATCTTTCATCATGTTGTATACATATTCTGCAGTGCAATATTTTCCATTTGGCCCGGAGGTAGAACAAATTTCGGTTTCTACTTTATAAATATGATAGCTTAAATCATTCCGCACACCGGGAGCTTTCAAACGATTTTCAATATCATTGATTTCAGCATTTCCACAACTTGTATAATCCTCACCTTTAGGATCAATCGTTGAATACAAGCCGATGATTGTTTTCATAATACCTTTATCCGTTGCAATCCATTGAATACTATCGTCTTGAGAATATCCACCAGAAATATTGTTAGACACCATATCGGTATTTACTGCGGTAGAATAAAATGTATAAGAAGAGGAGACACTTACAGGTCCACGTCCGTTGTAGACAATTAATCCATTATTGGTTCCGATAAATACATTGCCGTGTTTGTTTCCCCAAATGGCATTATCGTTTACCAGTGTTCCTGACGGGATGATGCAGGAAAGTTTGGTAAAATCCATATACGTCCATGTATTCAGTCTTCTTACCGCAAAACCTCTTCCCGCGGTTGTGGTTACCCAGGCATCGTGTTTAGGGCTAAGGAAAATACCATTGAAGAAACCTACACCAGCTGGTATTCCAATTGTTTCAAAAGAAATACTTCCTTTAAAAGTGCCATTCAAATCATAGGTTAAAATACGTGTGGGTAAATTTCCAAATATGGGCATCCCTAAAGCGGACACATCAAATTTATAAGCAGCTACACCGATCCATACTTCATTCGAATCACTTCCTATTGCATAACATACTCTGGATTGCGGAGTTTGAGACGGTTCTGGATTGTATGTATAAGCAGGGTAGGGCCATTCAGGATAGGTTCCTTTGTTGTAATAACCTCCTTTCGTTGTAAAAATAGGATCCGTTGCTCTTTTATAAGACATCGCTCCCGGCGTTACAATATAATCTGGCGAAGCGGTTAAATCATGATAACGATGTGCTACCCAAAGCGTATTGTTCGGATCACAAGTAATGGATTTAACACTTCTTGTAGCAAGACCATCTCTTTCGATATAAGAGAGAGGTCCTTTCATGTCGCGTGCGGCTTCGTACGTTCTGACAAGGGAACCGCTTGAATAGTTGAATTGTGCCACACCGCCTGCACTTGATGCTGTTCCTCCGGTTCCGGAATGACCAACCCAAAGGTTGCCTAATTTATCCGCGGCAAGCCCAAGGATAACATATGTAGAAACACTGGATGCACCTGATGCTGCAACAAATGAACTGGCATTATTTTTTTGATCAAGAAAAAACAAACCTTGTTTATTAGAGCCGGCCCATACATTGTTGTTCGAGTCAACCGTAATACAAGTTACCGCTTGTCCTGAATTAAAGGTTTTGAAAGAGCCCAATGTACCAGGCGTTTGAGCTAACACTATGCAAGAAATAAAAATGGGTAAGAACCCGAGTAGTTTTTGTTTCATTGATAAAATATAATTGAGTGTAAGAAAGGAGGGAGCAAAAGTATAAAAAAACAAACAGGAAGAATTTTAATTGAAGAATATTTTAAATCTCTTCTAAAAGAAAAATTAGGAAGCGAAAGCGCATCAAAACAAAGTGCTGATTTAAATCCGCATTTTTAATAGATTTGCCTACGAATCTGGGTGATCCATATGTATGTGGTTTAGTTTTTTAACCGCCTGGTACATAAGAATCACATAGCGATTTATTAAATTGTTTTTGATCGAACAGGAATATACAGATCCTTAGAATTGATAACTATTAAAACTTTTTCCCGCAAAAAACAATTGCACCTTTGCAACATTTGAATTGGAAGGATTTGCATTGATAATTAATAAATAACAGGCTAAAGAAGAAAGTTTCCAGTCGTTCAACAATTCATGTGAATTATCTGTACGAAAAATGGGTTTAAAATGGTCCTCAATTGTAATGTGCATGGTGGAGCAAGCCTGAAATGCCCGTTCAATAGCGGTTTCCATATCATCGTCTGTAAACCCCATCGATTGCTCAATATCACTTGCGTAATAAAGTAGTTCGGGGTCTCTGCTTTTATCCTGTAAGGATTGAAATATGTTTTCCCAGGGATCATAAAGTTTGAGCATGACGTTTATCTTTTAATTGTTGAAACAATTCAATTTCTTCCTTAGTAAGATTTTTTGGTAATGTAAGTTTAACTTTTGCATAAATATCTCCAAAATCACTCGTGCTGCCATATTTGGGCATCCCTAACCCTTTCAGTCGTAAAACTTTTCCATTCTCCGTTTCTTTCGGAATAGTTATTTGTATCGGTCCTTTTAGTGTATTTACAGTTGTTTTACCACCCAGTACCGCCGTATATAAATCTACAGTAATATCGCAATACAAATCATCACCTTTACGCTCAAAGTAATGATGCTGTGAAATATGTACAGTAACATAAATATCACCTCTTTCACCGCCTTTGCCACCTGGTCCACCTTTTCCCTTAATTCTTAAATTTTGTTCATCAGCAGTCCCTGGCTTGAATTTCATTTGCAACTTTTCACCATTTACTTCCAACAAACGGGCGGTACCCATGTAAGCTTCCTCCAATGATATGGTAACATTGGTTTGGTAATCATCTCCCTTTGATGGGCCTCTGCTTCCTCCAAACCGGTTACCGAAAATGGATTCGAAAAAATCAGAAAAACTATCGCCATCTGCTTCTCTCGAATTATATTGCTGCCTGTTACCACCGGTAAATCCATAATTTGGAGGTGGATTACCACCACCCTGATAATATTTCCAGTTCTCTCCTAGTTCATCATACTTTTTCCTTTTTTCAGGATCACTTAATACATCGTTTGCTTCATTCGCCTCCTTAAATTTTTCTTCAGCTGCTTTATTTCCCTGATTTTTATCAGGATGATATTTAACTGCAAGCTTGCGATATGCCTTCTTAATCTCTTCAGTGGTGGCCGTTTTGTTTACTCCTAAAATTTTATAATAATCTTTAAATTCCATATTTAATTCATCTAAATCAATGCGCATAAAAAAGACAAGGATAACCTTGTCTGTATTGTAATTTCGAGCGAAGTCGAGAAATCAATTCTTTACTTCTTCAATTGGTTTTCCGTCTTTATCAAATTTTAATAGCTTGCTATCTGTTTCTTTTTTCAAACTCACTTCATAATATTCCGATTTTGATTTTACCCAAAATGCGGTTGAAATTTCCCATCCGTCATATTTATCGGCAATTACCTTCTTTACAGGTTCAGGCAATTCTTCGGGTTTGATTTGAATTTTTGTATCTCCCTGAATGAACTCAGAGATGGATGAGAGACTGGAAGAACCTGCAAGTACATTTGCTGTTATGGCAAATGTTGAGAAAATAGCAGTAAAAACAAAGAGTTTATTTTTCATGGATAATGCAGATTATTTAAAAAAGAAAGCCAATGTTGATGCCAGCAATAATAAACCAATTTTTCGAAGTACAAAAATATTTCAAAGAAAATATAGAAAATAGGGGAAATAACCTGTAAGCAATTCTAGAAATAGGCTCTTACCTGAGCACCACCGGTATGTATAATTTTACCGCCTGAGGAGCGGCCCTCATAGGTTAGATTTAACTGTAAATTATTAGAAAGTGTTCGTTGGTAAATGATCCCCCAGATAACGTTTTGACCGGTTTTCAATCCATCCAGCATTTCAAATGCAGTCGTGGAATTCTCTGGTCCATTGAATTTTATTTTTACAAAATTTGTTCGCACCGACAAACTGCCTTTGTCAAGTATATTGTACTTAATTTCAGCACCATAATCCTGGATAAAGGCTGTTTCACCTCCGCGTAATGCTTGAAGACTATCCATGCTTGTGAATTTGCCATTTTTGCGATCACTGTATTTAAATGAAAGAGTAGCCCGGAAAGAGGTATTTGGCTGATAATTCACACGGGGTTCCGCCTCATAGTAACGAATGGAGTAATCACGTGTGGTAAAAAACTGAGAAGAGCTTCTTTTCCGGCCATCTTTGTAATCAGCATTAAAACTAATTTGTTGTGTGATGTTCCAGCGAAGCTGCACTTGTTTGTACGCATTTCCTATAAAATCAAAACCATTTACAAGCAATGTCTTACTTCGCACATCCTGATAATTCAAATCCATACTAAATATCGGATTGGCTTGATTAATAAAAAAAGTGTTTCTAAATGAGGAGTTTAGCGCGGCCAGGGTAGCTTGATTACCGCCATCCCAAAAAGGATTGAATGCTTTTTTAAAATCTGTTTCTGTTGATTTTTGATCCACACGGTAAGAGGCCTGATTAGCGAATAGGCAAAGAAATTTTCGAAATCCTTTTTTATTCATCCACATGGCAGATGGTTTTAGCATCAGTGTCTGGCTAAACTGATTGTTAAATGTCTTGATATAATTATTCGTTGGGGTATATACTTTAATATAATTAGCAAGCGCAGGCGTGCGCGCCACTACAAATTCATCTAATTCGATAACATTATTATCATTAACATCAATGTGCTCATATACACCCTGACCATCGGAAACTCTTATATACGAATATTCTTTTTTGGGCTCCTGTCCTGAACCAATTTCGTAGTAAGTATTCGAAAAAATGAATCCCTGCAATGCACGTAAGTTATATTCAACCCGCGTAACAATTGAATTATCAGGCTTTTGAAGTGTAAGTGTAGTATCCAGTACTTTTAACCGGCGGTAGGCTGCATTCACTTTAAACTGACTGTTGGGATTTTGCAGGAATTCAAAATAAGCACTGTAGCTCTCGGCAAACGACGATCTGGTAAGAGCGGAGGTAGTTGCTCCGTTTTTTAATAAGTAATCGGTTCGTTGTTTATAGTTTGCACCATACCTGTTCTTTGTGGTATCCTGATTTTGAATAAAAGCTTGCCATTCCCAGAATTGATAACTGTTTGAAAGCAAAGAGTCTTTTACAACCGAATTTGCTGAAAATTTGTTTTGTTCAAATTCATCCTTTAAGCCAATAACAAATGGTTTAATTTTTTGAGAAATCCCACTCTTATGCCTGTAAAAACTGGTATTATTGATACTTCTGGAATTTAGCAAACTTCCATCGTAAAAAATAGAAGTTGATTTTTTTACGCCGTTAAAATTTAAAAAGTGTTTGGTGGCATTGTAATTTTCATCTTCAAAAAAGGCGTTGAAACGGTATCCGATGGATCCCGATTCTTTTTTTGATAAACCCACACCGGCACCAATTATATGCTGGTCGCCCATAATAGTTGCCGTTGTTCTGTTCCAATCACGTTCAAATTCAATGCTACGATAACGTTCAATCGGTGAAAAGTTTTTTTGTACAAATTCGTAATTCACATTGCTGAGTAATAATAGCTCCGACCTGTTGGTGTCCTTCGCAGGATCTGTTATCCCTTTTTTGAAAAGAGGTACCAGATTATTAAAATTCATTTTTAATCCATACCCTACATCATCCTTACTATCATTGCTTGAAAAGGTGTTCAGGTCGTTATTACTCACAACAGCTTCTACCGCCAGCGATGTGTTTTTGTTAAAGCCATACTCCAGTCCGGCTGTTATCATTTGCTTTTTTTTCGGAGTAATGAGTTGTATCACGGGTTCGTAGCTGCCTCTGGGAAGCCCCGTTACACTGTCCGGACTTATCCATTGAAAAACTTTTCCATTGGCACTTGAAGAAATCTGCTGATAGTTTCCCTTTCCTTGCCCCACATTGCTGAACGTTAACCGATAAACTGCTTTTGTGGAGTCGGAACTATAAACAAAAACAGAAAGATATTTTTTTGTTCCAATGACGCTATCTACTTTTTTATAAAGTACTTCATTTCGGCTGAATCCTGCACTATCAATACTTGGTGAAACAGCAAGGGATAACGTGTCTCCGATACGGTAAAGAAGATCCTTTTGTGTGGCGCTCAGATCCTGCTGCAAAGGTTGATTTTTATTATCTTGCTCTGAGTATACATGCACGTGTGTTTTTAATTTCCCTTGCTCATAATCATTTGAAAAATGCATTAACGAACGTGCATAATTTTTATCCGAATATTGAAACTCAACAACAATACGCTTGTCTTTTGTAATTAATTGTTTGGCTGTAAATGTTAACTCTGCTGTGTTGTAATCAATAATGTAATCGTTCTCTTGCCCCCTGGTTAAAAGTCTTCCATCGATGTACACTTTTTCACTTCCCGAAAGTACGATGATGAAGAGTTCGTTCTCTGCACCCCTTAAGCGATAAGGCCCTTGATTACTTTCAATACCTTGTATCTGGTTACGCGAAAACTTTCCTCTTGAAACAGCAATACTTAAACTGGTTTTATACAAACCGTAGCCACTTGTATCTTTTGCACCAAAAGGGTTCACCTTTCGAAATGCGGAAAAACTGATTCCCTGTGACTTTTTGTAAAAATTCATAAAGTAACCGCTAGGTCTTGCCAGCTGAAAATCTCCTGCGATCAGCCTTGTATTTGAGTTTGAAAATTGAATGAATACTTTATCAAATTCTTGCAATTGCTGTGTGTTTCCATCAGGTTGTATGGGAATGTTGTTGTCGGTTGCTGCCAATAGCAAATCAATATCGTTGCTCAGATGCCCGGATAATTGCAGGTTCAGATTCGAATTAACCACCACATCCTGCGCATTACCAAAAGCAATTCCTCTTGAAATACTTCCGCTTTTATTCAGACCATCCATTTTGAAAAGGTCCTCGCTTTTGTTTTCAATGTCATAACGGAATGGATCCCTGCGTCCATTTACATCTGTCCGCAACCGACTAATATCTTTATGCTTTGTTTCGGCCGAAAACAAATAAGGAAATGTTTTATAAGAAAAGTGCAAACTGTCCGGAACCGCACCGGTTATTTTTTTTCGATTGATGATTATTTTTGAAGTACCATAATTGACCTTATAGATGGAAGAATCAAGAGAGGTTCCGTTGAGTGAAGAAATAAAGACAGAGCCGGGAACAATACTAAGGGTATCCAATTGAACCGTATCTGATTTTAATGGCAGAATTCGCGCATGCCGGTTACCTGTGTATTGGGAATAACAAGTAAGACATGCAAAAAAAGAAACAAAAAAAAATATGATTTTTGGGAAGTTCACCGACTTTAAAAATACTAAATTATGTACAAACAAATGCATTTAATACATTTGCAGAGACATAGAAATACGCAGATATATGGCAAAAATTATAACATACAATGTAAATGGAATTCGCTCGGCAATGAGCAAAGGATTTGTGGAATGGATGAAAGCAGCAGATCCGGATATAATATGCCTGCAGGAATTAAAGGCAGAACCGGGACAACTGGATGTAACCATTTTTGAACAAATGGGATATCATCATTATTGGCATCCCGCGGTTAAAAAGGGATACAGCGGTGTTGCTATTTTTTCGAAACGCAAGCCGGATCATGTGGAATATGGCTGTAAAATTAAAATTTATGATGACGAAGGGCGCGTACTACGTGCAGATTATGGTGATGTTTCCGTTATGAGCGTGTACCATCCAAGCGGAAGCAGTGGAGAAGAAAGACAGATATTTAAATACAAATGGATGGATGATTTTCACAAATATATCGATGCATTAAAACAAGAACGTTCCAAACTGATTATCTGCGGTGATTATAACATCTGTCACCAACCTATCGATATCCATAACCCAAAAAGCAATGCCAATAGCAGTGGTTTTTTACCTGAAGAACGTGCCTGGATAGATACGTTTATGAAGTCGGGCTTTATTGACAGTTTCAGACATTTTAATAAGGAACCACATCAATATAGCTGGTGGAGTTTTCGTGCAAATTCACGTGCAAAAAATCTGGGTTGGCGCATTGATTACAACCTGGTTTCCAGTAATTTAGAATCGCAATTGAAACGTGCAGCCATCCTTTCTGAAGCAAAACATTCTGATCATTGTCCGGTATTTTTAGAGATTGATTTTTAGAACCATTCCTGACTCTTTTCGTAGAAGAATCTCCTGATTAATTGAAAATTGTAGAGGAGTTATACAGAAGGAATGGGTGATATGAGAAAGGTAGTTTATTTGCTGTTGTTGGTATTGATGGGTTCATGTGGACGGAAAGGAAGCACCACAGAAGATCTAACAAAAGCAGAAGAGGGAGATGCTTATTATGGAGGCATTTTCCGAATGAATGAAATAGAGGATTTCAGAAATCTTTTCCCTTTAAGTATTACCGAAGAAACATCTCAACACATTGCTTATCAAATCTATGAAGGTTTAATCAAACTTTCCCAATCCGATCTAACTGCTGTTCCTTGTATTGCAGAAAAATGGGAGAAAAACAACGATGCCACTGTCTGGACATTTCACATTCGAAAAGGTGTTAAATTTCACGATGATCCCTGTTTTGAAGATGGAAAAGGCCGGGAACTCAACGCCAGCGATATTCAATTTTGTTTTGAAAAACTTTGCACAGCTATTCCTGAAAATCAACAATTTAATGCAACATTTAAGGATCTTGTACGTGGTGCCAGTCCGTATTATCAATCCACGCGCAATAACAAACCGTTACCAAACGGTATCCAGGGATTAAAAATAATTGATGATTATACGGTACAAATCACACTCGAACATCCCTTTGCAGGTTTTTTGAATTTATTGGCCACATCCGGTTGTTTAATTTACCCAAAGGAAGCATTTACGAAATATGGACCCGCACAAATGAAAACGAAATGTGTCGGGACAGGTCCATTTAAGGTTAAAAATATAAAAGAAGGAGAAATTGTGTCATTGGAGCGCAATCCTGATTATTGGAACAAAGACGAAGCTGGGAATCAATTGCCTTATCTGGATGGTTTGAAATATACATTCATCAAAGAAAAAAAAGTAGAGCTAACTGAATTTAAAAAAAGAAATTTGGACATGATATACCGTTTACCGGTTGAAATGGTACCCAATATTTTAGGAGAACTGGATCATGCAAAGGAAGGAAACTTCCCCTTTGAAATACAAATTGTTCCGGCGATGAGTGTGTACTATATGGGCTTTCAACATGAAAGTGGTGTATTTCGTAAAAAAGAAGTACGATTGGCATTCAATTATGCGATTGACCGCGAGCGAATTGTAAATTATACATTGCAAGGCGAAGGAGTTCCAGCCATTTATGGAATTATTCCTCCATCATTCAAAAATTATGAATCAAAGAAATTAGTGGGATATACATTTGATGTTGAAAAAGCACGTGCTTATCTTGCAGCTGCGGGATATCCAAATGGAAAGGGATTTCCAAAATTGACCTTGCAAATTAATAGTGGAGGAAACGACCGGAATATTCAAATAGCTGAAATGACAAAAAGAATGTTGGAGAAGAATTTAAATATTCAGCTGGAAGTGACAGTCCTTTCTTTTGCGGAGCATTTAGATAAACTGGAAACTGGTCAGGCTCAATTCTGGAGATCCTCATGGAATGCAGATTATCCCGACCCGGCAGCGTTCCTGATTTTATTATATGGAAAAGGTGTTCCGGAAGATTTATCCGACCGGTCTTCCCTTAACACAATACGTTATAAGAGTGCAGTTTTTGATTCTTTGTTTTCTGCAGCAGCACATGAAACAGATGAAAAGAAGCGATATGATTTATACCGCAGAGCTGATCAACAGGGGATTGATGATGGTGCAATTATGCCTTTGTTTTATGATGAAAGCTATCGTCTGGTTCAATCAAACATAAAAAATTTTCCGGCAAACGCAATGGAATACAGAGACTTTACAAGAGTGTACTTCGTTCCGTTGCAGGAAAACATAAGTAAAATAGAATAAGAGCAGATTACTTCTCCAGGCTAAAACTTAATTTTAGCGAATTTCCCTAGGGCTTTGTCCTCAATTATTAACAATTCCTTCATCTTCCAAGTGTTTTACTGTGTATAAACTCTTTTTTGAAACCTTCAGAAAGCAGTTGAATAGTAATAATTTTACTCACTACTAATTCTTAATTATTTACAATGAAAAAGAACATCCCATATTTGATACTAACATCAGTTGTTTTAAGCATATATGCCTGCGTACCCATGCGCAGAATGGAAGAGGAGCAAACAAAACGCAAAAGTTGTGAAGCAGAATTGGCTGCAAATAAAACAGATAAAGAGGCCTGTGAAGCAAAATTAAAAGAAACAACAAGGTCCCTGGACGATAATCAGAAGCAGGTAGCTGGACTAATGAGAGATACAGCTATTCTTGGAGTTAGTTACAGAGCAACTACAGCCAGGTATGACAAACTTAATTTAATAAACGAGGAGTTATTGAGAAAATATAACATGTTGCTGGAGGGCAGTGTAAATGACGCAAAAAAAATAAATGGAGAATTACAGTTGACGCAAGAACAGGTGTTAAAGAAACAAGATGAGTTAAAACAATTGGCAAGTGTGCTGAATGGACAAAAAAAAGAGTTGGACATGTTGAATGCTGAGCTGAAAAAGCGTGAAGAAAGAGTAAATGAATTGGAAAAAGTATTAAAAAGTAAGGATGAAGCGGTAAATAATTTAAAGAAAATATTGTCAGATGCTTTGCTTGGTTTTGAAGGAAAAGGATTAACCATTACTCAAAAAAATGGTAAAGTCTATGTGTCAATGGATGAAAGTTTATTGTTTGCTTCAGGGAGTACCAATGTAGAAGCAAAAGGAGCAGAAGCATTGAAAAAACTGGCAAAGGTGCTGGAACAAAATCAGGATATAAATGTATTGATTGAAGGACATACCGATAATGTTCCGATGATTGGCAAAGGAGAAATAAAAGATAATTGGGATTTGAGTGTTATGCGTGCCACATCGATTGTAAAAATCATCATTAAAAATAGTACGATAGACCCCAAACGTTTATCTGCTGCCGGAAGGGGAGAATTTATTCCGCTTGATCCTTTAAATTCGGCAGATGCAAGAAAGAAAAACAGACGTACAGAAATTATCTTGTCACCTAAGCTGGATGAATTATTCAAAGTATTAAACACAAATTAGTTCAATTGCTTATCGTGCTATAATAAATATAAGGGCTGAAGGATTCATCTTCAGCTCTTTTTTTAAACAATAAGCAGCAATTCTATACGTATCCATAAATTATAATGCTACTTAAAAAGTAAAGAATGAAAACACATCAAATTTTATTCATCCTTAT
>DAORKB010000031.1:9693-20838 GCA_035439365.1 Bacteroidia bacterium | reverse complement strand
GTTGATCACCTTCCCGGGTGGTATTCCAATTAAAAATGCGCAAGGACAAGTTATTGGTGCAATCGGTGTCTCCGGCGATTCGGTACAGAATGACCACGCTGTTGCACAGGCGGGTGTTGAAGCAGTTAGCAAATTAATAAACAGCAGTACAAGCTTGTAGGATCAGCGATGACCTGTTAAATCCCAAAGGTTTTTACCACGTAAGCCAAAGCTTTAGCGAAGGGTTAAAACCTTTGGGATTTTGTACCTCCTACCACTTAGATAGGGTAGTGCAAAATACCCGCAATACGGTATAGGACTTAATCAGTTATAGGTATACTTTTGTTGTTTAGAATTGTTCTAAACAAATAGCGCCTTGCCAACAATAAAGATAGTTTTAGCAGATCCTCAATTTGTTACCCGAGCGGGTATAAAAGATGTGCTATCGAAAATTCCCGATTTTCAAATAATATCAGAAGTGAAAGACAGTGAAGAGCTGTTTAAGGAAATAAAATGGAACCAGCCCACTATGATTATTATTGATTATAATTCAAGCGATTTTCAAATTGAGGATTTAAAAAAAGTAAAACAACTATCACCTAAAACCAATGTAATGGTTGTTTCTTCCGATCAGAATAAAAACAATATTTATAAAGTATTGGATTTGGGGATTAAAAACTTTATTACCAAGGAATGTGACTCAGAGGAGATCATTCAAGCCGTTTATGCTACCGCTAAAGGAGATAAGTTTTTTTGTTCAAAAGTGGTGGACGTTATTCTTGAAAAACACTTTAATGTGCAGGAGGAGCATTGTGAACTTGCTCAACTTTCTCAACGTGAAACTGAAATTGTTCAACTCATCGCGCAGGGGTTAACAGGAAAGGAAATAGCGAGCAAATTATTTTTAAGTCATCATACCATTAGCACCCACCGTAAAAACATCTTGAAAAAGATACGTGTAAATTCCACCTCCGAACTTATTTTATATGCGATTCGATTTGGTATTGTTCCCCCGCCTCAGAATTAACCATTTCATTTAAGCCTGATACCTGCGAATTATTTTACTCAATTGATTAGACAGATATTTTCTTTATTCATACGAATGAGCTGTAATGCTCATTCTTTAGGGTGTTTAAAAATTTAATTTTATGTGTTTTTGGTTTTGGTTTTGCGGCAGTATAACACAAACACTTGTATCAAATCTTCACATTATTCATCTTAAAAAAAATGACTATGGAAACGATTCATAAAACAAGAAAGGTTACAGCTAAAATTCCCGAACCATCATTAGAACTAAAAAGACTTCAGGTTTTTGTTGGTAAATGGTTGGTTGAAGGTCAAAATTTTGCTGGAGCATCCATCGCTCCTAACACAGATTTTACAGGGATACAAACATATGATTGGTTTCCTGGAAATTTTTACATGGTGGGGAAATGGGATCGACAGTTCAATGAAGAAGAGCATATAGGAATTGGGATGTATGGATTTAATGAAGAAGCACAGGAATTTTATTTGACTACATATGATAATTGGGGGCATGAGCGAATCTTTAGCATTGATTCATACCGTCATATTTGGAAATTTACCAGCAGAAACGAAAGAGGAACAATTATTTTTAGCGCAGATGAGCAAACATTTATTGAGGATTGGGAAATATTTAAAGAGTTTAGTTGGCAACCCCTTAGTACGATAAAATGCACAAAGCTTAAGTAAGCATTTGCAAAATAATTATGGAATAAAAAATAATCAGAATTAAAAGCGCACAGAAGCAGTTGAACTTCGAAGGAAGAGCAACTGCTTTTATATTTTATAAACATGCATTTTGGTTTTTTAAGAAAAAAAACTATTTTAGTCAAACGATGAAGGAACGCATTTAAGTTTTTTAATGTGTTATTTTTAATTGTAACAGATAAGAATTGAATTATCCTGAACTGATTTCCTGAAAAATGAAATTAAAACTTGGAGTTTATATCTTGTTGTTTTCTTGCTTAACTAGCCTGGCTTGTGCTCAAAATGGCTATTCCGTAAACAAAATCAATTCGTTGTTGGTGCAAAAAAAAGGGGTGGACAATGACGCATCTCTATTACTTCAAAAGCAAAAGCAGCTGGAACTTCAAATAAACCTTAACGAAGTAAAAATACGTAAACTTCAAACTTACCTGTATGTATCACTTATTTTGTTGCTTATTGTTTTGCTTTCAACAGCGTTTTTCTGGACTAACAACAAAAAGAAAATAATTCAGCTTAAAATTGAAACCGAGATAAAGGAAAAACAGCGGATCATAAAAAAAACGGATTCGGCAATTCCTTCTCTGACCAAATTTGCATTACAGGAAGAATCCGGTACCGTTAAATCGGTGAAAGATGAGCTGATATTTAAGCTGTCACGAACGCATCCGGCTTTAACGGATAAGGATCATCAGCTTTGCACCTTATTGATGCTAAATCTTTCCTCAAAAGAAATGGCAAGCATTTTAAATATTCAGGAAGAGAGTGTTGAAAAGAGCCGATCTCGCTTAAGAAAAAAAATGAACCTTGATTCCAATCAAAATTTTATTGAATACTTTAATTCTATAAAATAATATATACCGCCATTCGCCTTCCTTAGCTTTGTCTTCTCTTGCTTGCTTTAAAAAATCGAATGTGTTTATTGAATGATAAAGAGATCCAGGCTTGTTACTATCCTTAACATATGTTAATTGGTGAGCGTGAGTTTCGTTGTTGTTGATAAACTTATAAACAAATTATAGTTAACTAAAATCAATAACATTAACAATAAAATTTGCGTTAAATACAACAAATCATCCCCTTAAAAATTAATAGTAGAAAAAAGTAAACGCCTAAAACTATTAAATAACGCGGATTCTAGACAAATAAGGAGTTCGTTGGTTTCAAAATCGCTTATCAAAGATTGCTCATATTTTCGTTCCTTGAAATACTGCAATAATATATTATAAGAAAATAAAAATATATTCGGAAGGATTAGCTATCCTAAGTTGATGTTCACTTAGTTAAGTCTACAAAAGAAATTGTATTCTTAATTTAGGTATTTATATTTTTCTAACCACTCCAAAGCTTTTTGCTCGTCTTTAAAAATTTTGGTTGGTACAAGAGGCTTCTCTAAAGCCAAAAAAATATTACCGGCAAGTGTGCCTAATGCACTGTCTAATATAAAAGCGGCACACGTTACGTGTTGAACAACTTCTTTTGTTTTGTAAAATTTCATGGTTGCTCTATCCATTGAAATAAAGTTTCTTGCTTTTAGAAGCAAAGGACGCGTTATGCCATTTGAAACTTTTAACCGATCACTCACCATCTTTCTCGCATTGTCAATGTTCATAACCAGTCCTGGCTTGTATTCCATAATAAGAATTCCGTTAGTTACCCATATCCGGCAATGATCATTTTCCAAATATGACTCTCTCCTATCCTCTTTATACATTTTTATTTTAGTTTTTGAAACAATATTAGCTTAACTAACCACAAAAGTATAAATATTATGGAAAAAAAGACTACTTCAAGTATTATTAACACAGTTAATGATATTATGACCATTTGCCAGCAGCAAGGGATCACCCATCTTTTTACAGAGGATGAACAATACAATGGTCGAACAATACAAATAAAAGGGAATAATTTAATAAATTTTGCATCATGCAGCTATTTAGGGCTTGATGTGGATGAACGATTAAAAGAAGCAGCTATACAAGCTATTCGAAAATATGGTGTGCAATTTTCTTCTTCGCGAAGCTATGTTGCATGTACGCTTTATGCGGAATGGGAAAGCCTTTTACAGTCCATGTTTAACGCTTCCGTAGTGCTTTCAACCTCTGTTTCACTAGGTCACCATGCAGTTATTCCGGTAGTAGTAGAAGGAGGTGATGCAATTATAATGGATCAGCAGGTTCATGCCAGTGTACAGGATGCTGTATTAAAAATGAGATCGAAAGGTGTAGCTGTTTCAGTTATTCGTCATAACAGGTTAGATGAACTAGAAGCAAAAATTGCAGAATTATCAGGGAAGCACGATAAAATATGGTACATGTTGGATGGTGTTTATTCCATGTATGGCGATTTTGCACCTATGAAAGAGTTGATCCTGCTACTTGAAAAGCACAAACAATTACACTTATATGTTGACGATGCTCATGGAATGAGTATTCAGGGAGTACATGGAACCGGAGTAGTTTTAAGTCAGGTGCCATTGCACAAACGAATGATTCTTGCAACTTCACTAAATAAAGCATTTGCTGCCGGTGGTGGTGCCTTTGTTTTTCCAGATGAGGTATTGTGTCAAAAAGTAAGATTTTGTGGAGGTGCCATGATATTTTCAGGTCCTCATCAAATACCCGTAATCGGAGCGGGAATAGCCTCTGCAAAAATTCATTTATCCGATGAAATCTATCAACTTCAAAATAGCTTAAAAGAAAAACTACATTATTGTCATCAATTATTAGAGTTTTATCAGTTACCTATTTTATCCAACAGGGATTCACCAATTTCGTTTGTAGGCCTTGGACTTAATAGAGTTGGATTCAATATGGTAAAGCGATTGATGAATGACGGTTTATTTGTAAATATTGGTATTTTCCCAGCTGTACCGGAAACATGCACAGGTCTGCGTTTTACAATTACCAATCACCATACACAATCTGATATTGAAAAATTGGTGGAGCGTATCGCGTATCATTTTCCAAAAGCGTTACATGATGAAGGACGAACAATGGAAGATGTTCGCAGAGCATTTAGAAAGGTAATTGAATTTAAAACCGATGACGCTTTCCATAAAACAACAGAATTGCCCAAACCAACTTATACATTACAACATGAAACCACAATTAAGAATATAGAACCAGAGCTTTGGAACAGTTTGTTGGGTGAAAACGGTATATATGACTGGAAAGGATTACACGTGCTGGAGGACTCTTTTCAGAATAATAAAGAACAGGAAAATAATTGGGGCTTTCATTATTACATTGTAAGAGATGAGTTTAATAAACCACTATTAGCAACGTTTTGCACCCTGGCACTAACAAAAGATGATATGCTTGCACCTCCGGCAATTTCTCAGAAAATAGAAATGGAACGGATTGTAAATCGTTATTATTTGTGCTCCCGAACCTTGATGATAGGGTCACTAATATCACAAGGCAAACATTTGTATATAGACCGCTCACGAGCTGATTGGAAAGATGTAATGATGTTTTTTCTAGATGTTCTGTGGAAGGAACAACAAAATGAAAAAGCTGATGTATTAAATTTACGTGACTTTGATGCAAATGATATAGAAATGCGCGATTTTTTGATTAACCAGGGCTTTTTAAAAATTGCACTTCCGGATGATCATGCGATTACACATTTGGATGGTAAAAATGAAACATTTTATAACAACCTAAAGAAAAAAGAAAGGTATTATGTCCGTAACCGGGCAATTGAACTCGAAGATCAATATGAAGTAGAATTGATTAAATCACCAAGCAATACGGATATTAGTCATTATTATCAATTGTATAAAAATGTAGCCCGAAAGAATATTACCTTGAATACGTTTCATTTGCCAAAGAAATTTTTTATGCAGTTGGCAAAAGATTCAAATTGGGAAATCATTACTATAAAATCAAAGGTGGATAGTCGATTGGCTGGTGTAGCATTTTCTTATAAAACGAAAACAAAATACAACTCCGTAATGATTGGAATGGATTATACGTACATGGATAAACACATTTATTCTCAGGTTTTATGGCAATTAGTACGAAGAGCACAACAGCTTAATTTGGAGCATCTTCATTTGGGTGTTACGGCTTCTCAAAATAAACGCAAGTTTGGGGCAGATATCATTCAACAAGTTGCATTTGTGCAGATTCAGGATAATTATAATATGTCAGTAATTAATGCAATTGCAAATACAGGAGAAGTGGATGAACAGTTTAAAAATGCTCAGAAAAAGATAACGATTAAACGCAAAGAAGTTATAAAAAAAGAAAAAACTGTTGCACAAAAAATAAAAATCAAAAAATAGATGAAGAAATAATACACTGAAATTTAATAAGGTAGCGTCAATGTGAAAACGGTGTGTGCGCCAGCCTTGTTATAAATATCTAAAGATCCATTTAGTTTTGCAACTGCTTCATGAACGGAAAGCTGTTCTGAATTTTTAACATCAATATTAAAAAGGTGCTTTGTATTATTTTTAAGTTGATTGTTCAATTCATCCGGTAGCAACCCTTTTGAAGTAAATTGTATAATAATGATAAGATGGGAACTGGAAAGATCTCTAACAGTAAATTGCACTTTGTTATTGATATCTAAATTTCTATGATTAATAGAGATCGTAATTAGTTTCTGTAAAATGGAATAGAATAATACGGAGTTGCTATACAGATCATGTTCATGATAAATATCTTTACTAAAGCTAACTTCTTCAAATCCGACATTGAAGCGTAAGCCATCAATGATTCGATCATAAATAAATTCGATATTTATATGGTCTTTCAGTTCATTTGAATTTGACCGAATAGCTGATTGAAGTTTGTCTTTTTTAATAATATCAAGCCCTTCTTCCAGATACGTTATTAAGTGTGTTGAATCAATATCTTTTGATTGACTTCTTAATAAATGCAACATTTCTGAAATAGAATCCATTGAATTTGATTCGTCAATTGTTCCACTCTTTATGTATTGCTTGTGTTTTATTTCTTTTTCTGCTTGCTGACGTGTCTTGATTAGAAAAACGATTTCTGTAATTTCATCTTCTTCTGTATTTACTTCGATAGATGAAAGCAGTACGGGAATTTTATTCTCATCAATAAGGAGTTCAATCTTTACATCGGTAAGATTACAAGATTGCTCCAAACAATTTTGAAGAAGTTGATCATCTATTTTAAATAATGAATGAATGGTTTTGTGAAGGTATTCATTATGCTGGATACCAAATAATGATTCCCCTATTTGGTTGATGAAACGGATGCTGCCTGTTTTATCAGTTACAATAAATGCCGATTGGGGTGGAGCCGCCAGCATTACATTAATAACTTTCATTGACACCATTGACGTTTCTATTTTTTCTATCACCATATTCAATGCAAAGGTGATATAGTTTAATATATTTCGTTGATCAAGCTTTTCGCTGCATAATGTTGCCTTCTTTGAGAAATCCAGAGATAAGGTTGAACGAATAGCTGCTTCGGCATTGTCCACAAACTCATGAAATATTCCATCCTTTGATTTGAGAAAAACAATTTTCTCAAACATTTCATAAGCATATTTATCCTCATCACTCCATTTCTTCGTTTTGTTCAAATAATCGTATGTGTTTTGCAAAAGAGTGCAAACAATATCAGCTTCGGTAAGTTTAGCAGTACTAAACGTATCTTCAACCTTATTCATCCACAAAATTTGTTCCGGTGTAAGTTTTGTTTTTTGCTTTTTTAAAGAAAAGTACATCTCTTTAACTAAATCACTGGATTCAACCAATGCTTCAAAACTTGTCGTTTTATCTTGACGATTGCCTTCAGAAACTTTTGTTTTTGATTTAACTTCCATACTTATTTTGTTAAGAGTAGAGCTGATCCCTTTGTGTTATCAACTTTGTTTGGAATAAATTAATTAGTTGTTCGTTTATTTATCTCGTAAAAGACTTAAACAATTTTGATTTTTCAAAATCACCTTGAGCTCTTCAATACTGGTCGTTCCTATGCCCCTGTACTGAAGCAAGTCATGAACCGAGTGATTTGTAAGCAATTCGCGAAATGTTGTTTCTATTCGCGCCAAAGCAAAACATAAACGAGTGGACATCAAGGATCTCATTCCTACAATCGGCGAATCGAGTAACGCTTGTTCCGGTGTTTGTATTTTTGTGTTTAACCATTCCTGAAACTTTGAAATTGTACCGGATGCTTTAAGCGTACGAAGTGCATTTCTAAAGTGTGTATAAACAAGATTGTAGGGAAGATTGTATTCTGCTGACAATTGTTTATGACTGTGGTACCTTTTATAATAATTTATGGTACGTATTTCAAGCTCGGTTAAACTGCAAAAATTACTTGTTGTCCATTGGTCCCAATTAGCTTGATAGGGCTCCAAAATTTCACGTATAGAATTAATCCGTATCCGTTTACCATTTAAATTTTTTTCAGCGTGTTCGCAAAATAAAGACTTGATGTCTTCTTTCAGCAATAACATTAAATTGTCAAACCCTCTAATGCCTCTATAGTCCCTTAATCCCTTATGTTCAACAAATTTTTTTATTGATAGAGGTTCTGAAAGAGACCTTTTATTTGTATTAATCATGAACAGGAATATGATTAGGATAAAACAAATTATTACACAACCAGGTTCAGCTAAACCAGCTGTTCTCTACACCAGATCATTATCAACAGCATCATTTAATAGATGATACTATATAATTTTTTTTATTATCGGTACTAATTTAGTAATATTATTGAATACGACGCATAAAATTTAGTCCAAAAAGAACACTGCTGTTATTTGAGTCTATTGGGTTTTTTTAATAAATTACAAATCAGCCGATTGTATCAATTAGCAAATGAGTATAGTATTTGGGCAAAAAAATATGCACAGCGCTATTAATTATAGGTTATAACAACTTGCTACTAATTCTTGATTTGTAACATAGGCAGTTGTGTATTTTTATTCGCACACTTATTGGTAATTATTTTTTATATGAAAAAAAATGTACACAAGAACGTGATTTCCTTTAAAGTTAAAATCTGTATCATCTGTTTCACTTGTTTAATCCATCATTCATCGGTAAGGGCACAAAATTACGAGGCACAATCAATTTTATACAATACTTTATTAGGCGGTATATCGGCCTGTGCAGGAGCACTCATCAATAAAAATAAGGAAGCAAAATATTTCACCGTCAGTTGGAAAGGTTTTGTAATTGGAGCTGCAGGAGGAGCAATTGTGTACGGTGGTAAAAAACTAAACACACTTATAACGAATGAAAACAACCTTGGGTATGCATGGTTATCGCGTGGTGTTTTTTATTTAGGAGAATCTGTAATTGAAAATACAGCTGCCGGTAAGCATTGGTGGGAAACATGGCATTATGATATTGGTTTTATTCGCTTAACATATGACTGTAAATTGAATGCATTTCAACCGAAAATTATGCCTGCAGCATTTGGAGCCACCATGTTTTTAGCATATTATGGTAAACTGGATGTATCTACATCACTGCAATCAGGAGTACCAACATTTCGAACAAAGCGTATTGGTTATCAATCTCAACTATTTGGTTCAACAGTTACAAATGCATTTTTACTAAACGATTCGCTGAAAGAAAGAAATCGAGCGTTTTACGATACGTATGCACATGAACTGATTCATAGTTTTCAATTCTCAGAGTTCTCTGGAGTCAACCAGTTTTTCAATAGGTATACATCCAAATGGGAAAAGCAATCAACAACTTTTAGAAAAATACACAAATGGGTATATGGCGATTTGAATCATGAATTGATGGTGATTAATTATTTTGTGGTACAAGGTGGCGTACGAAGAAATTATTGTAAAAATTTTTTAGAGAATGAAGCGGAGTATCTTAGCATCGGAAGAAGTGCCTGTGAAGGGCTTCCCAAACCTTGATTTAGCTACTCTCCCTTTTTCATGAGTTTTCTGAATTGATAAAAAATGCGATTAAACAAACTTAGTTCTTCTGTTACAATTTCTGCAGTTCCTTGCATTTCTTCTTTGTATTCTAATTTCTTTTTATAAGAAGTTTCCAATTGGTGTGGGAGTTCAACTTCAATGGAATAATTCTGTTTTTGCGGAATAGATGATATATTTCTCACTAATCCTTTAAGCATACCGTATTCCTGATAAGGATAATTATTGAGCCTGATGTTTACAGTTTGACCGATTTTTAATTTTCCCGAATTTTGTATGGGTAAAATCAGCTTTCCAATCACCTCTTGTTTTTGAGAAGGGACAATACTTATTACTTCATCGCCTTGTTTAATTGCTTGATTAACGTTCCAATAATTAAAAAGTGAAACAACACCATCAAAAGGAGCAATAATCAAATAGGTTTGTTCCCAGGTTTCAATTTGAAGTTTTAAGCGTTGAATGCTTTCAAACAATTCCTGTTGGTATTTTTCACTTTCCTGTACAGCTAGCAACTGGAGTTGTAACTTATTTTTTTCAAGGTTGTTGATCGTAATTTTATTATTAAGGTTGTTTATTTTAATATTCTCATAGTTTTTCTTTGCATTGATGTAGTCCTTGTTTTTATCCTCAAACTCTTTGGAGCTAATGGATCCGTTTTGGAAAAGTGAACTGAAACGAGTGAAATCTTTTTCAGCTAAAGCAAATTCCTGCTTGGATAAATTTTCCTGTAACTGATATTTGGTAAGAAGAATATTGTATGTTCCTAATTCATTATTTATAATTTCAATCTCTTTTTGTTGTGGATTTGTTTCAATAAAAAGTTTGTAAGAGTTATAACTTTTCAGAAACTGTAAGAATGGAGTACTGATTTCACCTAATTTCAAGGAGTCAAACGCCACTATTTCCGGTATATTCTTTTTAAGTTTTAAGTTGGTTTGAAAGGTATCCAATAAAGCCGATACGGATAAAACATGTTTATAATTGCCAGGATTTTCCAGCACCATCATCACGTCTCCATTTTTTACCTGCTGATTATTTTTTACAGGTAACAATGTGATTTTGCCACTTGTTTTGGCAACAAGTGTAATGGGAGGGTTGGTGGTGGTAATGGTAACAGATGCAGGTAATGTTTCAGGGTACTTTATAAAAAAAGAAAAAACAATTACCAGAAGCATTATTCCAAAAATAATGGAAACACCCCAGCGAATGATCCATTTCGGAACAGCTGTGAGTAATTCATTTACTTCATCCGTTTTTATTTCTATATCTTGTTCTTCTGACATGCTAACTTCCAAGTTCGAGTTGGTTTTTAACAAGCTCAAAATAGCTACCTCTTAATGCAGTTAATTCAGTGTGATTTCCGAGCTCAACAATTTTTCCTTTTTCCAGTACAATAATTTGATCTGCATTTTTTACTGTACTTAATCGATGTGCAATAACCACAACTGTTTTTCCTTCAAAAAACTGATCAAGGTTATTCATAATTATTTTTTCGTTGGTTGCATCCAATGCACTTGTTGCTTCATCAAAAAATAA
>DAORKB010000031.1:5717-9593 GCA_035439365.1 Bacteroidia bacterium | reverse complement strand
GCTTCTTCATCTTCACGATTGTGAATTTCGGATAAACGCTCTAAGCTTAACCGGGCATCCTGTAGGCTTTGTGTAAAACTCACCAGTTGAATGATGGGGCTATTGAGTTGTCCGATGATGTAACTAATGGATAGCATCATCCCCAATGTTATTTGTCCATCGATGACCAATTTTGCCGAAAGAAAAGTGATAAAAATATTTTTTGATTCATTGATCAATCCTGATCCGGCATTTTGCGTTTGCTCAAGCGCCAACCCTTTGATATTAATACGGAATAATCGTACCTGGATATTTTCCCATTGCCAGCGTTTTTGACGTTCTGCATTGTGTAGTTTTATTTCCTGCATCCCCGTGATGAGCTCCATTACTTTGCTTTGGTTTTGCGAGTTTTGATTAAATCGCTTGTAGTCAAGGTCTGCACGTTGCTTTAAAAAGAATAAGATCCAAACAAAATAAAATGTGCTGCCAAGCATAAACACACCAAAAATGGGTAGACTGTAATACGCCAATACAAAACTAAAGACAATAAAATTTACAAAAGAGAATAGAACATTGAGTGTTGAAGACGTCAGGAAATTTTCGATACGGTGATGATCATTGATGCGTTGCATAATATCTCCTGTCATTTTTACATCAAAAAAGGAGATGGGTAGCTTCATCAGTTTTACAAAAAAGTCGGAAACCAGTGATATGTTTATCCGGCTGCTGATGTGCATTAAAATCCAGCTTCGAATAATTTCTATGGTTGTTCGCCCTAAAAAAAGCATGAGTTGCCCAAACAGCACAAGGTATATAAAACCTAAGTCGCTGTTTTGAACACCAATATCAACGATACTTTGTGTAAGAAAAGGGAAAATAAGTTGTAGCAAACTACCGGCAATTAATCCAATGATTAATTGTGCGAGTAACTTTTTATAACGGAACAGGTATTGAAATAAAAAACCAAATCCTTTTTTCTGTTTTTCTTCTTTGGATAAGGAATCTTCCTGTGTAAATTCTGGTGTAGGCTCCAGCAATAGTAAAATACCTTCGTGATGATCACTTTGCCAGGATTTTAAAAACTCGTCTTTTTTATATTTTAAAAGTCCATGAGCAGGGTCGGCAACATGAACAACATCTTTTTTAACTTTTGTAATAACTACAAAATGATTTTGGTTCCAATGAGCAATGCAGGGTAGCGGAGCATCTTCCACCAATCGTTCATAGCTGACTTTAATACCCATTGTACGAAAGCCAATTTTTTCTGCAGCTTCACTGATCCCTAATAAACTGCTTCCTTCGCGGGTGGTTTTTGCAAGCGAACGCAATTGTTGAAGGCTCAATGATTTCCCATAATGTTTTGACACCATCCTTAAACAGGTGGGGCCACAATCCATCTCATCCGGCTGTTTATAAACAATAAATTTTGACATAGGTCCTGATGAACGATTCCTTTTTAGTTATATTTTGTTATGTTACTCAGCCAGTTAAACAATGAAGGCTTTTTCGTGACATTATCGACAAACATACGAAAAAATGTCCACCCTTAGTTTGACCCAACAATCCACTTTTTCCTCTTTCTGAAAGCGGTTTTTCCCCTTTTGTTGAAGCGTGTAAAAAGCAAAGAACAGGAAAGGGGTTGATATCGATTAATAAATTATTCGAATGATTTAAATAACTATTTGAATTTTTGAATTGCGATTACAAGTAAATACTGGTGCAATTGCATTTTTGCAGTTATATTTGGGATCCAATAGAAAAGATAAAGAAATATGTCAACTATAAAAACAGAACAACTGGGTGGTGTATTGAAGATAACACTTAATCGTCCCGATAAATTCAATAGCTTTAACCGTGAGATGGCGCTTTCATTGCAGCAGGCACTGGATAAGTCGGCTGAAGATAAAAATATTCGTTGTATCTATATTACCGGTGAAGGCAAAGCTTTTTGTGCCGGTCAGGATTTGTCGGAAGCAATGAATGATAATGGCCCAGGGATAGAACGCATTGTTCGTGAACATTACAACCCGATCATTGAGAAGATTCGTGCACTTGAAAAACCTGTTGTTTGCGCAGTGAACGGAGTAGCAGCAGGGGCAGGGGCAAACATTGCGCTGGCTTGTGATGTTGTAATAGCCGGTAATTCGGTTGCTTTTATTCAGGCATTTAGCAAAATAGGATTGATACCAGATAGTGGAGGAACTTATTTTTTACCGCGTCTGGTAGGATTTGGAAAAGCTTCTGCGTTGATGATGCTGGGTGATAAAGTAACTGCAAGTGATGCAGAACGAATGGGAATGATTTACAAAGTGGCAGCAGATGAGAAATTGCAAGAGGAGGCATTGGCAATTGCCAAGACATTGAGTGAGTTACCAACCATAGCGATTGGTTTAACAAAACGTTTGCTCAATCAAAGCATGTTTAATCCACTGGATAAACAACTGGAATATGAAGCGGATACACAAGTGCATGCAGCACAGAGCAAAGATTATACAGAAGGGGTAAAGGCATTTTTGGAGAAAAGGAAGGCGGTATTTAGTGGGGAGTAGGCCTTCGCTAAAGCTACGGCCTACGCAGTAAACCTTCGCTAAAGCTACGGCCTACGCAGTAAACCTTCGCTAAAGCTAGGGCCTACGCAGTAAACCTTCGCTAAAGCTAGGGCCTACGCAGTAAACCTTCGCTAAAGCTACGGCCTACGCAGTAAACCTTCGCTAAAGCTACGGCCTACGCAGTAAACCTTCGCTGAAGTTTGGGTGTACTTTATGAGCCTGAAAGACGTCGAACGACTGTTCTCGACTCCGCTCAAACTAACATCGCACGCAGAGGTACTTAATAATGTAGTGATGCTCTTCAATTAATGCAGGTGGGTTGTGTCACCCGATAACTATCGGGACGAGAACAGTTGCCTGAATACTATTAAAATAAAATTTTATAAATAATTATGATACATCCATCCCTATCAAAAAGTACAATAGGAGTTATTGGCTCAGGGGCCATGGGCTCTGGAATAGCACAGGTGGCTGCTACTGTTGGACACACCGTTTTTTTGTATGATAATAATAAATCGGTGTTGGACAAAGCTTCCATCAATTTAAATCAGACCTTAAAAAAACTGGTTGAAAAACAAAAACTGACGCAAGAGAAAGCTGATAGCATTTTTAAAAACATTCGGTTTGTATCAGACTTAAAAGAATTTTCAGATTGTGGATTGGTGATTGAAGCCATTATTGAAAACCTGGAAGTAAAACAACAAGTGTTTGCTGAACTCGAAAAATGTGTTTCCGAAACATGCATCCTTGCAAGTAATACCTCATCTTTATCCATTGCTTCCATCGCAGCAGCATGCAAAAAAACAGAACGTGTACTGGGTATCCATTTTTTTAATCCTGCTCCCTTAATGCCATTGGTAGAAATTATTCCGGCTGTTACAACCAATTCATTTTATGTAGAACAGGCAAAAATATTAATTGATAGCTGGGGTAAAGTAACTGTATTAACAAAGGATACACCTGGTTTTATTGTAAACAGAGTGGCACGTTCCTATTATGGAGAATCCATTCGTATTTATGAAGAAGGGATTGCTGATTTTGCAACCATTGACTGGGCAATGAAAAGCATTGGTGAATTTAAAATGGGGCCTTTTGAATTGATGGACTTTATTGGTAACGATATAAATTACAAAGTATCCGAAAGTGTTTGGGAACAATTTTTTTACGAACCACGATTTAAACCATCACTTACGCAGAAACGTTTGTATGAAGCCAAACTATTTGGTCGTAAATCCGGAAAAGGATATTATGATTATACAGAAGGCTCCGTATTACCAGCTCCTAAAAAGAATGATGAGTTGGCAAAATCCATTTTCTACAGGGTAATTGCCATGTTAATCAATGAAGC
>DAORKB010000031.1:0-5617 GCA_035439365.1 Bacteroidia bacterium | reverse complement strand
ACGTATCCATTTTCTTTCTTATATTTGTGCCATGCAAAAAATGATCAATACCTATTATTATTACTATTATCCAAAGCCCGGCAATGGAATGGTAATGTATTGTTCTTAATAGAAGTTTCTCTAAAACAAAACATATAGGCCCGTTCCCAAAGGAACGGGCTTTTTTTATTTCTATTTATCTATAATCAAAAAAACAACAAACAATGAAAAACAGACCATTAAAACAGGTGTACAGTGATTACACAGCACAAGACTTTGCTGTATGGAAAATTTTATTTGATCGTCAAATGAAAACTTTGAAACCAATTGTATCACAGGAATACCTGAAAGCAATTGAACAGGTAAAATTTACAAATGACAAAATTCCCGATTTTAAAGAAGTAAATGCGATACTACAATCTATTACCGGATGGAGCTTAGAAGTGGTACCGAACATTAGTCCGCAAAAAGAATTCTTTGAATTTCTATCACAAAAAAAATTTACATCCACTTGTTGGTTACGCTCTATGGAACAGTTGGATTACCTGGAAGAGCCCGATATGTTTCACGATGTATTTGCACATGTACCGTTGTTATGCAATGAAAACTATGTAAACTTTTTTAAAGGAATCAGTGATATTGCATTAAAGCACATCAACAATCCTGAAATTGTTGAATTACTTGGACGAATTTATTGGTTCACGATTGAGTTTGGATTGATCAAAGAAAATGGGCAATTAAAAATATATGGCGCCGGTATTATTTCATCAAAAGGTGAAACAGAATTTTGTTTAAGTCCGGCAGCAAAACTTAGTCACTTTGATGTGTCAACGATTTTTAATACAAGTTTCCGGACCGATCAAATTCAGGAAGAATATTTTGTGATTGAATCGTTTGAAGAGTTGTACAATTCCTTAGGAGAAATTGAAGAATTGATTCAGGTTTTTTTAGAAAAGGAAGTGGCCCAGGAATCATAAAAAATCCAGTTCTTTTGATAACTTTGTATGAATTTCGATTTTTGCAATTGATGTATGGAGGATGTTATCGCAATTAAAGTAGTGGAGCAAATGCTCAAAAACGATTTGTTTAGTCGCTGGCTTGGAATTGAGCCGGTGTCTATTCAAAAGGGCCGCTGTGTATTAAAAATGTCGGTTCGAAAAGAGATGCTCAATGGATTTGCCATTGCCCACGGTGGTATTACCTATTCGCTTGCAGACAGTGCATTGGCATTCGCTTCTAATTCACACGGGCGTAAAAGTGTTTCGGTAGAAACAAGTATTTCGCATGTAGAACCTGTGAAAGAAGGAGATATTTTAATTGCAGATGCTGCAGAGGTTAGTATATCCAATAAAATAGCTGTCTACCACATCACCGTAAAAAATCAGGAAGAAAAAGTTGTGGCACTTTTTAAAGGTACTGTTTATCGTACAGCCAAGCAATGGTTTGAATCATAACGCACGTGCGTCATTTACTTACTTAATTAATTTTTAAGCATGAAAGAAGCATTTATTATTAATGGCGTTAGAACACCTATTGGCAATTTTGGGGGGACGCTTTCTGTTGTTCGCCCCGATGATTTGGCAGCATTGGTATTAAAAGAATTATTGAAAAAAAATCCAGGGGTTGATCCGGCTGCGATTGAAGATGTAATTTTAGGTTGTGCAAACCAGGCAGGAGAAGACAATCGCAATGTGGCACGGATGGCTTTGTTGATGGCGGGTTTGCCCTATACCGTTCCGGGAGAAACCGTGAATCGTTTATGTGCTTCGGGTCTTTCAGCATCTATGGCTGCTGCACGTTGTATTCAAGCAGGTGAAATGGATCTGTTAATTGCAGGTGGGGTCGAGAACATGACACGTGGACCTTTGGTGATGTCGAAAGCAAGTGGTGCGTTTGGGCGAGATCAGCAACTGTTTGATTCCAGTTTTGGCTGGCGTTTTATTAATCCCAAATTAAAAGAATTATACGGTGTGGATGCAATGGGCGAAACAGCAGAGAACTTAGCGGTTCGTGATAACATTAGCAGAAACGATCAGGATAAATTTGCGTTGTGGAGCCAGCAAAAAGCTGCAGCTGCACAAACCAAAGGGCGATTTGCAAAAGAAATAGTTCCGGTGGAAATACCACAAAAGAAAGGCGAAATAAAATTATTTGATAAAGATGAATTTATGCGTCCGGATACAACCATGGATGCACTTGCAAAACTAAAACCGGCATTTAAAAAAGAAGGGGGAACAGTAACAGCAGGGAATGCATCGGGTTTGAATGATGGAGCAGCAGCGTTGTTGTTAGCATCTGAGAACGCAATTAAAAAATACAACCTGAAACCACTGGCGAGAATTGTATCGAGTGGAGTGGTAGGCGTGGAGCCCCGCATTATGGGAATAGGCCCGGTTGAAGCAAGCAAGCAGGCTTTGAAACGGGCAGGTTTGTCATTGAATGATATAGCAGTGATTGAATTGAATGAAGCATTTGCTGCACAATCATTAGCTTGTACAAGGGCTTTGAAATTAGATGATACGGATCCACGTATCAATCCGAATGGTGGAGCAATTGCATTGGGTCACCCTTTGGGCATGAGTGGTGCACGTATCTTAAACTCAGCGGCAATCGAATTGCATGAACAAAATAAAAAGTATGCGTTGGTGACGATGTGTATTGGCGTTGGACAAGGTTATGCAGTTATTATAGAAAAGGTATAAACGAGCAATCACACACATGATCTACGAGTTCAATGGTTTTAAACCAGTCATTCATGAAAGTGCCTTTGTACATCCCCAAGCTGCAGTAACGGGCAATGTGATCATTGGCAAAAATGTTTATGTGGGACCGGGTGCTGCTATTCGTGGTGATTGGGGACAAATCATTATTGAAGATGGTTGTAATGTTCAGGAAAATTGTACCATACATATGTTTCCAGGAACGACGGTTGTATTGAAGGAAGCTGCACACATTGGTCATGGTGCCATAATTCACGGTGCCTTTATCGGCAAAAATGTATTGATCGGAATGAATGCGGTTATCATGGACAATGCGGTAATCGGTGACAATTGTATTGTTGGTGCCTTAAGTTTTGTTCCGACAAATGCACGTATTGATGAGCGAAAAGTTGTAGTAGGTAACCCTGCACAAATTATAAGGGATGTAAGTGATGAAATGATTAAATGGAAAACGGAAGGTACCCGCTTGTATCAGCAACTACCTGCTGATTGCAGAGCAAGTTGGAAAGAATGTGAACCCTTGAGAGAAGTTGAACCCAATCGTCCACAGCAAAACAGTGATTATAAAACCTGGAATCAAACAAAATCCGAATAAACATGAAACGACTATTATTCATCTGCTTGTTGTGTATTACAAGTGTTGTTGTTGCACAAGAAAACCCTTCTGAAAAGAAATATGAAATGAAAACCTATTACCTGGTTTTCTTAAAAAAAGGACCGAATCAAAATCAGGATACAGCAGCATTAAAAAAATTACAGGAAGGGCACATGGCACATTTGAGTAAAATGGCAAATGCAGGTAAAATGGATCTGGCAGGACCAATTGCCAAAAAGGATAGTGAACTGAGAGGAATTTGTGTGTACAATGTAGCAACTAAAGAAGAGGCAGAGAAATTAGTGAATGAAGACCCAATGGTTAAATCCGGTAGATTGGTTGCAGAGATTCTTCCATGGTATTCGGCAAAAGGTGCATCGCTGAAATAATCTAACACACAGTCTGCAAACTTTAAACAACACAACAGGAAAACAAAAGCAATGGATTTACATTTACATTTTATACTGGTCAATTCGGAATTCAATCAGGGATTAGCGGACGATTTATACGGAGGAGAGGAGTCGGAAGACAACATTAAATACTTGTGGGAAGATGAACTAAAAGTTTCTGAACCGATACAGGATTTCAAAATTAAAAACAATACCACTTATACATTAGCTGGATATTATCCCAATAATGAGCAATTTAGTTTTGAGATTTGGGATATGACAGTTATAAACTGTATCACCCAAAGTGGCAATGAGATGCAGTTTGCGGTTTCCAAAAAATTGCTTAAAAAGACAGATAAAAAAGTGGATGAAGCATCGAATCAAACACACATGTATTTTTATTTGCGTGATGCATTGCCGCTTGAAAACCCTATGAATGGGGTATATATTGCAAAAGCAGATTTTCCGAAGGAGTTGAAAAAAAGTAAAACCGAAAAAACAGAAGAGGAATAAATTTTACTTTCAATATGTCATTAACACATCATAATATCCTACGTACCTAAGTGGTTTGATTTTTATTTACCACATAGATACATACGGGTTATAGATTTAATCATAAATGAATTTTTTCTTCCCTTTATCTCCATTTTTAGAGGCCCATTCCAACAGGTAAGTGCCTTTAGGGAAGTCAGAAATTTCCAGAACCATTTCTTTGTTTTCCATTTTCATCTCTTTCACCAGTTCACCACTTTTGTTAAAAATGGAAATGGAATAAGGTTCTGATGCTATTTCTCTTTTTAATGTATATAATCCGTAGAAGCTGGGGTTAGAGAATACATTTAACTGTTTAGCAGGATCCCCTTCTGGTTCAGTAATGCCGGTCGGTGAATCATTAACTGTAATCAGCACATCAAACGGATGATTGTTGAGGTTGGATGTGACCCGATAAATCCCATTTCCAGACGTGTTACAAGCGAGCCCGGTTGCAATGGGAACACCATTTTTTGACCAGTTGGCATCGCTAAAGTCGCAATTTTTGCCATTTACATATAACCAAAATATAAGTGTTGAATCAGAAGGATCCAACTTTATATGAATGTTATCAGTTAAGGCAGTAAAATTGAATTTTTGTTGGATTTTATTGTTTGTGACGATTATGGCTAGTCCACAAGTTTGTGCATTCACATTAAAACTGGTCAATTCAATAAGCAATAATAAAAGTAAGCTAATTCGATTCATGCGTAAATAATAAAAGACAAAGTTAAATTCTAAAAACTGTTTTGCAAGCTAATTATTGCAGGTGTTGATACCATTTGAGGTAATTATATATACCTGTTTGGGCCAGATTAATAGAGGTAAAGTTAATTAATCGTAGGCTGTGTGGGGTGTGTCAGTTTGAGCGGAGTCAAGAACTGTGGGATGGCTTTAAGTGGTTTCGACATTTTAAAGAATTGCACGTCAATTAAAACCCGAAAAAACGTATTCCATTCAATTGCAGCTTTTGCAAATAAAAAATCATATAAATAATCAATTATAACTTTAAAATAGAATATCCTATAGTAGATATAAATTATTTTTTTTCCCTTCGAGTTCCCTTCACATTTGCTCCAGATAATCGAACTAAAATTTTAATCTGAAACAAATGGAATATCAAGCACAAATAAACCGAATATATTATGTTCTGGAATTAATTGATAAAGGAAGAGCATGTACACCCGAAACAATTGCATCAAGAATTAATGTCAGCGATCGTACTGCCAGAAGAATGGTAAGAAGACTAAAGGATAAAGGTCATAAAATTGATTTTTGCAGACAGCAAGGGAGATATATTCTAAATAAGTGAACTTCCATTCAAACTGCTTCAAATTTTTTATCAGCGATATTGCAATATCAATGAAAGCGGATACCGAAAAGCTTTAACAGAGTAGGTACAT
>DAORKB010000030.1:0-20949 GCA_035439365.1 Bacteroidia bacterium | reverse complement strand
AAAAGGATCTGAAACGTTGGCTCAAAAAAGCAGAAACCATTCAATGGGATTATAAAAATTTAATTAAACGAAAAGGGAAATTGGAGCGGTTGAAGTAGGAACCATTACCGTCGTTTTGAACGAATCAATGGTGACAATTTCATTTCACACAACATTTCCAAAGAAGGAATCCAGTATTCATCTTCATTTGAATTTATTGTAAGATAAGTTATAAAGGCCTGTGGGTTTTCTTCCAGGCTGTTCATTTCATAAATTCCTGATTTCGTATTGTCACCTATATGCTGCAATGAACGTTTTCTTACATTGATTAAATGTTTACCGACTTTCCAGATAGTATTTTCTGTCCAGAAAATATAGATACCCGGTCGAATGACCAATGGATTATTTGTATGGCGCGCTTCTTTAACAGGAATAGTCGTTATAGTGAATTTGTCCGCATAAGACGTGAAGTAAAGATTAAGGACTTGTTTAATGCGCTGCTCCATAAGACGCTTTATTTTACAATTCCAATATGCATCAACGCATCACCTTCATTCACCACTGGTTTGTTATTGATACCAATGATGTATCCGCTTTGTGAAGTAACAATTTTTTCTTCCAATTCTCCGTAAGGATCGGAGATGGTTCCAATTTGTTCTCCTTTTTTTACGGCAGCACCATTGGATTTTGTTGTATGAAATAAACCGGATGCTTTTGCACGTATCCAAGTGGCTCCATCCAGCCGAATGGTATTATTTTTCTGAACTTCCGTATCAATCATCTTGCAAGCATGCATTAATCTTAAACAGCCATTTATCCCTTCTTCTATCGAAGCATAATCAAAACGGGAGGATTCACCTCCTTCAAATACCAATATCGTTTTCCCTTTTTTTGCAGCTTCCTTACGCAATGTATTTTCACGAAAAGGAGAATTTAAAATAAAGGGAGGCATAAACTGGTTGGCAATCTCTAAGTTTTGTTCCTGAGAAAACACACAACGCAATTGCGGCATATTGCTGATTTGGGCACCACCGGTATGAAAGTCGACCCCAAAATCAATTTGAGAAACAATTTCTTTCATCACATCATGTGCAATTCTGCTTCCGAGTGAGCCGGTTTTACTCCCGGGGAAGCATCTGTTTAAATCTCTGCCATCTGGCAATTCGCGTGAACCATATAAAAAAGAAATAATATTTATTACCGGAATAGCTACAACACTTCCGCAAAGTGGTTTGCGTACATCCTGGCGGGCAATTAAACGGCGAACAATTTCAATCCCGTTTATTTCATCACCATGCATGCCGGCTAATAACAAAACAGTAGGGCCGGGATTGATGGAGCGAAAAACATACACAGGAATTTCAATCACTGTTTTTGTTGGAAGCTGATATAAATTTAAATTGAGCTGTGCCGAGCTACCTGGTTTAACAGCGGTTCCATTGATATGTAAAAGATGATTGGTATAACGCATGGTCAAATCTGATCAGGAATTGTGCGTATTAAATTCATTTCGTTCAATGTATTCAATAATCTTTGCGGCAATGTCTACGCCTGTTGCATTTTCGATTCCTTCTAAACCCGGTGATGAATTAACTTCCATAACAAGTGGTCCGCGCGAAGATTGCAACATATCCACACCGGCAACAGCAAGACCTAATTTTTTTGCTGATTTAATCGCCGTCTCTCTTTCATCTTTTGTTAGTTCCAGCAAAGAAGCTTTTCCACCACGATGCAAATTGCTTCTGAATTCGCCTGGTAATCCCTGACGTTTCATGGCACCAACCACTTTGCCATCCACAACAAATGCACGGATATCGGCACCTTGTGCTTCTTTGATGAATTCCTGTACAAGGATATTCGCATTTACCGCTAAAAATGATTCAATCACCGATTTTGCAGAACGTTGTGTTTCGGCAAGGATAACACCAATGCCTTGTGTGCCTTCCAGGAGTTTAATCACAACCGGAACACCACCTACTTGTTCAATAACATTGTCGATATTTTTTGGTATAGAAGCGAATGCAGTTTTTGGCATACCGATACCGGCTTGTGCCAATAATTGCAGGCTTCGTAATTTATCGCGTGATCTAACCAGGGCTTGTGATTCAACACTCGAAAAAACTTTCATTTGTTCAAATTGTCGCACCACGGCAGCACCGTAAAATGTAACGGATGTACCAATACGTGGAATGATGGCATCCACACCTGTAATTTGTTTTCCTCCGTAAAAAACCTGTGGATGACCTTTTTCAATAACCAATACACACTTTAAATGGTCCAACACGCTTACTTCGTGCCCTCGTTGTTCGGCAGCTTCTACAAGTCTGCGTGTTGAATATAATTTTGGACCTCTGGAGAGGATGGCAATTTTCATAGGAATTAAAATAAATGGATGATTAAGCTTTCTTCGTGGTCAATGTATTTACTAATGATACATCAATGATAAATCGGTCTTTTAACACTTTTCTCCCAATTAAAACCGGGTAACGCATATCACTTCTGTCTGTTAACGAAAATACTGAAATTATTTGTCGCTTTCCTATCTTTAGCTTGGTTTTTATTGTGTATCGCGTTTCGATGATACCGAAAGAATTTTTGATTTTCTTTTGTCCATATTCCGAATATCGGTGTTCTTTAGGATCATAATTCGGAAAAGAGGGATGAAGCAGACGAAAAATTAAAACCCCGTTTTCCTCACGTACCTCATGGCAATACAAAGCAGAGGAGTAGGCACCAGTATCCATCTTGGCGATGATATCATTCAAGCCTAATTCTGGAAGTGCAATGTGTTCTCTCCTTCCAATCGTAAGTTTTGCTTTTCCGTTTTCCATGGATGTAAATCAATGCAAGATAAAATTTTTAATCGAATTAATTAAGAACGGGATGTTATGTATAAATAAAATGAAACTTTGGTAAACATAGGAGGCACATAGAAACATAGGCTGCATTTACTATCTAGCAGTACTATGTTTCTATGTGCCTATGTGTTTCATTTATATTAGTTTTAATGGTAATTTTACCACAATCATGAACAAAAGTTATAACTATATTATTGTAGGGCAAGGTATTGCCGGTACTGTATTGGCTCAGACATTATTGAAGGAAGGTAAAACGGTGTTGCTCATTGATGAAGGGCTGGAACACGCTACCTCAGCAATTGCTGCCGGTTTATACAATCCTGTTGTATTTAAGCGTTTAGTAAAAAGCTGGATGGCAGATGACTTGATTCCGTTTATGGATACATTTTATCAGGAAGCGGAAAAACTACTGAAAGAACAATTTTATTACAAGAAACAAATTGTGAAATTGTTTGCTGATCAGACAGAGAAAGAATTTTGGTTAAAAAAATCGTCGGAAGAAGTAGGCGTCTATTTGAGCCAAACCATAGACCTTGATTATTTAAATGATTGTGTCGAAAACCCCTATGGAGCAGCTGAAGTAACCGCTGCAGGAAACCTTGACATGTTTGCATTTCTAAAATCGTTTCGTACCCATTTCTTAAAAAATGAATGCTTGTTACAACAGAAATTCGAATATGGCGATTTATCCATCTCGGAACAAGGTGTAAGTTATAAGAATATCGATGCTCAGAAAATAATTTTTTGTGAAGGGCATCAAACAACACATAATCCTTATTTCAACTGGTTACCTTTTAAATTGACCAAAGGAGAGCTAATTACAATAGAATTAAAAGGGGGACATTCAATTCCAATAAATAAAGTCATCAATAAAGGCGTATTTATATTGCCAGTAGCAACTAACACGTATAAAGTAGGTGCTACTTATGAATGGGTTGATTTAACAATTCACCCTACAGAAAAAGGAAAATCGGAATTGATTGATAAATTGAAAAAAGTTATTCGCGCTCCTTTTGATATCATTGATCATCAGGCAGGCATACGACCAACGGTTTTAGATAGAAGACCATTAATTGGTTTGCATCCAAAGCATCCAGCTGTTGGAATTTTTAATGGAATGGGAACCAAAGGCGTGATGTTAGCACCCTATTTTGCAAAGCAGTTTAGTTTGTTTTTAAACGGGAGAGGAAACCTGCTGGACGAGGTAAACTGCCTACGTTTTATAAAAGGCCGGCTTTTCGATAATGCCGGACAAATCTCGGCCAAACCCTCTCCTTTTTAAGGAGAAGAGTATTATAATTAACACATTAATAAACTGACCATGAACAATTCAGGATTTAAAAAAATTATTTTTATTGTACTTCTTTTTGTTGCAAGTATTGCAGGAGCTTATCGCATACAAGCTGTTCAATCAAATAAGCAAACAAGTGCAGTTGTTCCTAAACCAAACACCTATTCTAAAGATTGGCAAAAGGTAGAAGCGTTTGAAAAGAAAGGCTTGTATAAATCTGCATTGGAAGTTGTAGACGCCATTTATAAAAAGGCAAAAGCAGAGAACAATGCAGCACAATTAGCAAAATCGATTTTATATCGAATGAAGTTTAGCAAGGAGATTGAAGAAAACGCAAGTGAAAAATCTATTACATACTTAAATGAAGAACTCAAAGGAGCCAATTATCCATTGAAACCTCTTCTGCATTCCATACTTGGTCAGGTGTACTGGAACTATTACCAGGCGCATCGTTGGCAATACAATAAGCGAACCCCAACGTCGATCAGTAATGATGATCCAACGACCTGGGATATGAAGACTATTTTTTCCAAAGCACATCAACAATATCAATTATCGCTTCAAAATCCTGAAAAGTTGAAGCAAACAGCAATTGATATGTATGATGTTGTGTTGATCGAGCAAAAGGATACGCGCAAATTCAGACCTACCTTATACGACTTCTTAGCGTATCGTGCAATTGACTTTTATCGCAATGAAGAAGTGGACATCATCAAGCCGGCCTATAAATTTGAACTAAAAGAAGATCTTTACTTTCAACCGTATGAAGCTTTTTCAAAACAAGTTTTTACAACAAAAGATTCTCTTTCTTCTTCCTTTTATGCGCTTAAACTGATTCAGGATTTAATTAAATTTCATATCCCAGACGTCTCTTCAGGTAAAGCAGAAGTGCTTATAAACATTGATCTGGATCGGTTGAAATTTGTAAAAGAAAAATCGACACTAGAGATAAAAGATAGCTTGTATTTAAGTGCTCTTCAAAAGCTGGAAAAACAATTTGCCAGCGATCCCGCATCAGCAGAAATAAATTATGAAATAGCCAAAGTATTTGTTGATAAAGGAGATTTGTATAAACCATTGGAAAGTGAAGCTCATAAATGGAAGAAAAAACAAGCGATTGAGCTGTGTGATGAGGTTATTAAAAAATACCCGCAAAGTAACGGAGCTAAAAATTGTGCAGCTCTTAAGGAAGACATAAAAACACACGGCTTGGATTTAGTAATGGATAACATTATAAGTCCGGATAAACCAGCTTTGGGTTTACTAACCTATAAAAATGTAAAAAAAGTTTATTTCCGCATCATTCAACCTGGCAAACCTGACAAGAAAGATGGAGAGCAAAGTTTGTATGGTGAGGAGCTGATTAACTACTATTTAAAGTCTCCTTCTCTGAAAGACTGGACCCTTGATTTGCCAGATGATGAAGACTACCAATCGCATGCAACCGAAATTAAAATACCTGAGTTAAACGTGGGGGAGTATGTGATCCTGATGTCATCTGGCAAAGATTTTTTGACAAAAAATAACGGTGTTGCTCATACTTCACTTACTGTTTCTGGAATTAGCTACGTGATGCATCAACTGAATGATGGTAGCTACGATTGCTTAGTACAACACCGTGAGACAGGCGCTCCCTTAAAGGATGTAAATGTTCAATTGATTTATGAAAAATATGATTATAAAACCAGAAAGAGAGAAGTGAATGCGGTCGATAAGTATGTTACCGATGTGAATGGTTACTTTAATATTCCTCCAACAAATCAGTACAGGCAAGGGAAAATGGAATTTTCTTATGCCAAACCAACTTCGTCAAAAAACAGTAGTGACTTTTTAGTCATTAACAATGCAATTTATCAGTATGAGAAAGGAGCATTGGAGAATAAGAAAACAGGAAATACATTTTTCTTTTTAGACAGAGGGATCTATCGCCCCGGTCAAACAGTATACTTTAAAGGCATAATGGTAAATAAAGAAGGAGAAAACCATGAAATAATTACCAAAGCGAAAACAAACGTTAATCTGATTGACGCCAACGGACAAACGGTATCCAAGCTGGAATTAATCAGTAATGATTACGGAACCTTCACTGGTTCCTTTGTTATACCTGCAGGAATATTAACAGGATCCTTACAAATTGGTAATGAAAGCGGAGCAATCAATTTTAGTGTAGAAGAATACAAACGCCCAAAATTTGAAGTAAGCTTTCTCCCTGTAAAAGGAAGTTATCGTTTGAATGATCAGGTTCAGATAACCGGATCAACCAAAACATTTTCCGGTGCATTTTTGAGTGGAGCTACCGTAAAATACAGAGTTGTCAGAAATTCCATTTTTCGCCCATACTACTATTACGCTAAATCCTTTATGCCAAATACACCTTCTCTGGAAATTGCAAATGGTGTATTAACAACCTCCGATACGGGATCATTTGTCATCAGCTTTAATGCAATTGCAGATGCGAACACTTCAAAAAAGAATGTTTCTTCTTTTTCATTTACAGTCTATGCAGATGTAACAGATATTAATGGTGAAACACATAGTTCACAAGAGCAGCTTATTATTTCGTACGTGGCTTTGAATTTAAATGTTGACGTTCCGGAGGCTGTAGATAAATTGACAAAAGATATGGAGTTTCCGGTTCATATTACCAATATGAGTGGTGAAGCTGTGCCTACATCCTGTAAAGTGGAAATTTATAAATTGAAACAACCGCTTAAGATTTATCGCGATCGTAAATGGAAACAACCGGATCAGCATGTAATTTCAAAAGAAGAATTCGAAAAGGATTTTCCAACAGATCAGTATACAAATGAAAAAGACAAATCGACCTGGGCCCGACAAGAAAAAGTATTGGATCAGTCGTTAGAGTCATTCCGTCAATCGGTTAAAACAATCAATTTGAAAAGTTGGGCATCAGGTGATTATGTTTTGGAGGCACACTGTAAGGATAAAAATGGAGAGGACGTAATGGTGTTGAAATATTTTACGGTGTATAGCATAGCAGATAAGCAACTAGCCGTGAATGAAGTGAACTGGTTTGTCGAGAATATGAAAAAAGTAGTTGAACCAGGTGATAAAGCAAAATTTATAATAGGAAGCAAAGAAACGGATGTTCATGTATTATATGAAATAGAACGTGTAGGTACTGTTTTGAAGAAGGAACTCATCGTGTTGAACAATGAGCAGAAAGTGATTGAATTGCCCATTGAAGAAAAGCATCGTGGTGGGATTACGCTTCGTTATGTTTTTATAAAAAATAATCGTGTTTATACATCTTCAACACGATTGGAAGTACCCTTTACAAATAAAGAATTGGACATACAGTTTGAAACCTTTCGTGATAAATTACTTCCTGGTCAGCAGGAGGAATGGAAATTAAAAATAAAGGGTAAGAAAGGGGATAAGGCACTGGCTGAAATGGTAGCAACACTTTACGATGCATCATTGGATCAGTTTAGTGTTAATGCGTGGGATTTTGACATTTACCGGATCTATTCTTCGCAATTCGAATGGGACACACAGGGTGCATTTGCATTAACCAATTCCAATTTAGTAGAAAATGAATGGAACAAATCCTTACCGGTAAATTTTAGAACCTATGATCAATTGAGTTTTGGATATGAGGGATCTGGAACAGGAGATGGTGGCGGACGAAATCTAAGAAATGTACTTGCCGGCATGAAAAACAAAATGAGCCCTGTAACAATGAGTAGAGAAAATGCAGGTGATTCTTATAGTGTTGAAGAGGTTGTAGCAAAAGGAACCAACCATGCAGCAATTGAAGTAAAACCGCAGCAGAAAAATTTAAGTACAGTTGCTACCCGTAAAAATTTTTCGGAGACAGCATTTTTCTACCCTCAGTTGGAAACGGATAAGGATGGGAATGTCATCATTAAATTTACGATACCTGAAACAACCACCCGTTGGAAAATGATGGGATTGGCTCATACCAAAGATTTAAAAATCGGAAGTGTCAGCAAAGAGTTGGTAACACAAAAAGAATTAATGGTAACACCCAATGCTCCCCGTTTTTTTCGTGAAGATGATAAACTGGAGCTAACGGCTAAAATTACCAATTTAACGCAAGCTGATATGCAAGGTGAAGCACAACTGTTTTTGTATGATGCGCTAACGATGAAGGATATTTCAGACAGCTTACTTTCATCCAATCCGGCTCAAAAAACATTTATGTTATCCAAACAACAAAATACAATGGTAGGGTGGAGCCTTAATATTCCTAAAAATATCGGAGCCATCACCTACAAAGTAGTAGCAAAGGCAGGAAATTTTACGGATGGAGAAGAAATGACGGTTCCGGTATTAAGTAATCGAATGCTGGTTACCGAATCCTTACCATTGTATGTAAACGGTAATCAAACAAAAAATTTCCGTTTCGAAAAGCTGGCCAGTCAAAATAATGGTTCCAGTACCTTAAGCAATCATAAACTAACGGTTGAGTTTACATCCAATCCAGCATGGTATGCTGTTCAGGCCTTACCTTATTTAATGGAATACCCTTATGATTGCTCGGAACAGATTTTTTCAAGGTTATATGCAAACAGTCTGGCAACCCATATTGCCAGCTCATCACCAAAAATAAAAGCCGTGTTTGATGCCTGGAAAAATACTCCGGCCGACAAAGCTTCATTACTTTCAAATTTGGAGAAGAACCAGGAACTAAAATCACTCTTGTTAGAAGAAACACCCTGGGTGATGGAAGCCAAAGATGAATCGGAGCGTAAAAAAAGACTGGGGCTTCTTTTTGATTTAAATAAAATGAGCAATGAGCAGGCTATTGCCATTCAACAACTAAAGAAACGACAAGCAGAAGATGGTAGCTGGCCGTGGTTTGATGGAATGTTTGCGGATCGGTACATCACGCAGTATATAGTAACAGGTTTGGGGCATTTACAACAGTTGCAGGTAAAAGAAATAAAGGAGAATACAGATGTTGCACGGATGCTTGAAAACGCAATTCAATACCTGGATAATCGGATCCGTGAAGATTATGAAGACGCGAAACGATTTAAGCTCAAAACAGAAGTTAATCAGGTTGGTGATTTGCAGATCCAATATCTGTATATGAGAAGTTATTTTAAAGATATTGCGGTTGCAGATGCAAATAAAACAGCTTTCAATTATTATTTAAATCAAGCCCAAAAATATTGGTTACCAAGTGGCAGATATTTACAAGGAATGCTTGCTTTAGCGTTAAACCGATATGATAAAAAAGAAACAGCATTGGCAATTATGAAGTCCTTAAAAGAGACGTCCATTCATTCGGAAGAAATGGGGATGTACTGGAAAGAAAATTATGAAAATTATTATTGGCACCAGGCACCAATCGAATCTCAAGCTTTAATGATTGAGGCATTTGATGAGGTATTGAATGATGTACAGTCGGTAGATGCATTAAAAATTTGGCTATTGCGTTCCAAACAAACCCAAAACTGGAAAACAACCAAAGCAACGGCGGAGGCGATTTATGCATTATTATTAAAAGGTACGGATTGGTTGAGCACCGAAAATTCAGTGGCGCTAAAAATCGGATCAACGATCATATCAGCGGACCAGCAAAAAGATGAAACAACAAAGGTGGAAGCTGGAACAGGTTATTTTAAAACATCCTGGGTGAATACACAAATACAACCTTCCATGGCAGATGTGACGATTACAAAAAAAGATGCAGGTGTAAGTTGGGGAGCTATGTATTGGCAATACTTTGAACAGCTGGATAAAATAACACCTCATAAGACACCTTTACTGTTAAAAAAGAATCTTTTTATACAAAAAACAACAGATGCCGGTTTTGTTTTAGAACAGATAACAAACGATTCAAAATTGAAGGTCGGCGATAAGGTCATTGTTCGAATTGAACTAAAAGTGGATAGAATGATGGAGTATGTTCACATGAAGGATATGCGTGCATCCGGATTTGAACCAATCAATGTGATGTCTTCTTATAAGTATCAGGATGGATTAGGGTACTATGAAAGTACACGTGATGCGGCAACCAATTTCTTTTTTAGCGATTTGCCGAAAGGAAGTTATGTATTTGAATATCCATTGGTGATAACGCATGAAGGAGATTTTTCAAATGGGATGACCTCCATTCAATGTATGTATGCACCGGAGTTTTCAAGTCACTCGGAAGGAGTGAGAGTGAAGGTGGATTGAGTGTGCGTGAGTGAGATCGCTCTCAGCCGTTGCTTAAGCTATGGCCGACGAAGTCGCTCTCACTCTCGCTAAATTTGTCCGGCCGGACAAAAATTAACGTTGAATAGATTCTTTCCGTTTGATGTTTACTCCTTTATACATTACCCACAAACTGATCATGATAAATACATGGGCAATGTCATTGGAATTAAAATAGGCGTGCAATGAAAACTTGCTGATGTGTATAATGGCAGTTAAAAATGAAATAGCAATTCCATTTGCGATAATCTTTGCATAATGCTCTTTATATTTATAATGAAGCACCATTACCGGAATTAACCCCAATGCATTTTCGATGACTGTTACCAGGAAATTTCGGAATAAAGGAACAGCAATCATGAAAGCGATTAATTGAAATCTATAAATCTTCTCCCAGGTACTTTTTGATGCATTGTTTTGTAAAACAGAAACAAGGGTGGCTTGTTGTGCAAAGTATACAGCAACCCCATTAATAAGCTGCATGGGTATCCAAAATGATTTATACATCCAACCCTCATGCATCAGAAAGAAAGCATGTGAGCACGACCCAACAAAAGTAGATATCCCAAAAAAGAGGAAGAAATAACCCCAATGGATGATTACCTGCGTCTTTGAATTTCTGAGCTTAAAATAAAATAGAATAGCGATAGCAGAAATAATGAGGTCGGTAAAAACAGTCACTGGTTCATGTATGGAAATACCAGCGATAGTAATAGTTGTATCAATCATGTTGCAAATATAAAAAGCAATTTAGGAACAAGCAATGATTGATTTATGAAGTGCATAAAACTGCAAATAGAAACTTTTTCGAATTAATTTCGTTTCAGGGCGTAGATAAATGATAAACGGAGTTCTTTTAGTTTGAAAGATGATTGCCGAACACTTAAAACACTTTATTAAAGTATATCTGAAAAAATAGAATCAGATATATCGATGGAAAAGCTTAATTTTATGCTGTTTTCGTGAACACACTAAGCCGTTCAGAAACTACTTATGAAAAAAGAATTTTATCTAAAACACCATTCAAATCATATCAAAGCAATTTTTCTGGTACTGAAAGACATCTTTGAAAAAGAAGAATATGCGGATAAGGCCATCGAAAAAATAATGCGTGCAAATAAATATTGGGATGTTCGTGAACGAAGCTTTGTTTCGGATGTTACTTATGATATCGTACGTAACTGGAGACTGTTATTTGCTGCATCCGGATCCGAAGGGAAGCTAACAGAGAAAACCCTATGGGACATTTTTGGAACCTATCTCATCTTTGATGGGTATGACTTACCTTCAAGTGCATACTTTAAAGGTATAAATGAAAAGAAAATAATCAATCAGCTGGAAAAATTTTATAAAATCAGAAAAATCAGAGAGTCGGTTCCGGATTGGTTGGATGTATTGGGTGAAAAAGAGTTAGGGAAGGACTGGGATAAAGTGATCCGTGCATTGAACCAGCCACCAACAGTTGTATTAAGAGCCAATTCATTAAAAACAACTCCAAAAGAATTACAAAAGGTACTAGAAGAAGAAAAAATAACAGAATCATCGCTTGTGATGTGGTCACCGGATGCTGTGGAGCTAAAGTTTCCAAGAAACGTATTCAGAACAGAAGCATTTCACAAAGGGTTATTTGAAGTTCAGGATGCTTCTTCTCAAATGGTTTCAGATTTTTTAAATGTACAGCCAGGGATGCGGGTAATTGATGCATGTGCAGGAGCAGGAGGAAAGACATTGCATCTTGCCGCGTTGATGAAAAATAAAGGTCGTATCATCGCATTGGATGTAAAAGACAAAAAATTGCAGGAATTGAAAAAAAGAGCGGCTCGGGCAGATGTACGAATTGTTGAAACAAGAGCGATTGATTCATCGAAAGTGATTAAACGTTTAAAAGATACTGCAGATAGATTGTTGTTGGATGTTCCATGTTCCGGTCTGGGTGTTTTGAGAAGGAACCCCGACAGTAAATGGAAATTGGATATGGAAGAGATTGAACGTGTCAAAAAGATTCAACGGGATATCCTGAGTCAATTTCCTGAAATGACAAAAGTGGGAGGTAAAATGGTTTATGCTACATGTAGCATCTTACCATCGGAGGGTGAAGAGCAGATAAAATGGTTTCTTGAACAAGTTGGTAACAAATGGAACCTGCTTGGTGAAAAGCGCTATTCACCGGATGTTTACCATGCTGATGGTTTTTATATGGCATTGCTTGAACGTGTAAACTAACATGTATTTATAGGAAGAAAATGTTCTTTGATTGATGATTTTTGAAAAAGGGCTCTTCTTTTTGAAAAAGAGGTCTTAGATCAAAAAAAAATGAAGGAGCATCAAAAATTTTTTTTGATGATAAAACCAGATGATTTTAGTGATCATTCAAATGATTTTTATGTTTGAATGATTCGTTTTTGAAAAAAATAGTGATGCTTTGAAACCTTATAAAAATCAATACGTTTAGATGGTAAAGTTTTTTTAATTAATGATAGTAATTTCGTTCTTTGAGTAAAGTTTTTTTTAAAATGAGAAATGAAAAAACACATGATTTGCCTTTATCAACATTTTTGTGTTAATAAAATAAATGCAAAATATTTTTTATGTGTTAATAATTTTTCGTTACTTCGTAGTAAATAATTTAATAACCAAAAACCATGGCAAAAAAAGTAGCAAAAAAAGCAGCTCCAAAAAAAGCTGCTAAGAAAGCAGCAAAAAAATCTGCTCCGAAAAAAGCAGCTAAAAAATCTGCTCCGAAAAAAGCAGCTAAAAAAGCAGCTAAAAAGAAAAAGTAAGAAAGAAGGCTCGCAAGAGCCTTTTTTTATGACCTTTTGGAACGCCTTGCATTTTATGCAGGGCGTTTTTATTTATCGTATAATATTCAAAGCATACTTATGTGATTGATGAAATCAATCTTATTCGTGCTAAATTCATATCAAATAAAAATAAAAAACGATGTGCCTATGTATTTGATTTTATATAACACATAGGCACATCGTTTTCTAACATTTCAAATATCAGGTTTTAGAATGCAAGCATTCGACACATTAGCTCACTATTTCAGCATCACTCCATTACCCGGTAGTTCATTTAATGTGATCTTACCATCTATAAATTGAATACCATTAAAGAAATCGTTCTTCATCAATAAGCAGCCATCCAGATCCGCATAATCAACAAAGGGAGTTAACTGCGCAGCAGCAGATATTGCACAGGATGTTTCACTCATACAGCCCATCAATATTTTTAATCCTGCCTCACGGGCATGTCTGATCATTTGATAAGCTTCCATCATTCCGGTACATTTCATTAACTTGATATTGATTCCATGAAAACAGTGTTTGACCTTTTCAATGTCTCCCAGGCGTTGTATACTTTCATCTGCAAAGAGTGGAAGTACACTTCGTTCAAATAACCAGTGCATCGATGTCCAGTCACCCTTTGGTAAAGGTTGTTCAACAAAAATGACATTGTTATTCGCCAACCATTCAATCATGCTTAATGCTCCCTCTTTTGATTTCCAGCCTTGATTAACATCAACAGCAATTGGCTTATTTGTATGTTTACGAATGGTAGTAATAATCGCTTTATCGTCTATACCATTCAATTTTACTTTCAATATCTTAAAATCAGTAGCCTCTTGTATTTTTTCGACCATGATTTCTGGTGTATCGATTCCCAATGTAAATGTGGTATACGGCGTTTGTGTTTTGTCGCCACCATACAACTTCCAGTTTGGTGTATTCAATAATTTACCTTTTAAGTCATGCAAAGCAATATCAATAGCAGCCTTTGCTGCAGTGTTTCCGGTTGCAAGCGCATCAATTCGTTTCATAATGACTTCTGTTTCTAAGGGAGCAGCAGAAAGAAGTATCGGTTTTGCTTTTTCATGAAAGGCTAAAACAGAATCATGACTCTCACCTAAATAAGGAGGCATGCTGGCTTCTCCATAGCCAACATGTTGCTCATATTCTAATTTTACAATAACAATCGGTGTTGATGTGCGGGTACCATGTGCAATTTTAAATGGATGCTTGAAATGGAGTGTGTGTGGTGTAGATTGGAATTTCATCACAATAGGAATTAATAAGTCGTAAGTAACACGAAAGTAATTTAATATTTCCTGAAAAGATCTTAAAAATTTCATCAATTGATTGTATTCAGCGCCTTCGTGATATGTATTAAATTTCCACCTTCTTTTTTTGTTATTGTTCCTTAATCTATATATTTGTGTATTCACCAATATTTTAATCAGATGAATAAAGCATTTTTATTACTAGCAATACCTGTTATGTTGATTTTTGCGGGTTGTGACAGATCAAAAGAGGGCGAAGAAGAAGTTGTTAAGATTAAACCTGGAATGATGGAATTAAATTTAAAGGTTAATGGTAACTCACTTACCGTAACTGTTCCGGACTCATCTATTGGAAAACTGGAAGTTGTTGAACAAACCTGGGGTGCAACCGAAATAAAAGTTGGTAAGAAATTTCAATTATCCATATCAGAAGGGCAAGGTGATATTGCTTTGAAAAAAAGTGATATAGCTGGTGATGATGTAAATAAATTTAAACGCTATATTAAAGAAGAGCCGAACACGTTGGTATGGGAATCAGGTATAACAGAACCGGAATTCCATTTTTATACGGTTGAAAAGGTAGGGCCTGTATTTTATTTGATCGAAAATGTGAAAGAAGATCATTTTACAGAAAAAGACATTCAGCAAATGTTAGAATCGGCTAAAGGATTAAAGCTTCAGGAAACAGCAAAGCCTGCCTCATAAACATATAAGAGCATTCGCTTATGGCGGATTATCACAAATGCTCTTTGTAAAAAGAGCATTTTTTTTTGTCTTTTAATTATTCAATTCCAGTGTATCGTATTTTAAGTTTATATAAAGAGTCTTTTAGTAACCTTCAGCCAATAATTTGGATGTTGTCGTTGGTTACTTTTATTAACCGGAGTGGTTCCATGGTATTGCTATTCACCTCGCTTTACCTGACCAACGAATTACATTTTACAATTGCCGAGGCAGGTATTTGTATGAGCTTTTATGGGATAGGAAGTGTATTGGGGGCTTATACAGGCGGTTGGTTAACCGATAAAAGTGATATCACACGCATCATGATTTTTTCACTGATAAGCAGTGGATGTATTCTGTTGTTTATTTTAGTCGCAACAACGCCTGTTGCTGTTTCAAGCATTATATTTTTGTATTCATTTGCAGCAGATATGTTTCGACCTGCTATTGGAAAAGCGATGGCTGCCTATAGCTCTCCTGAAAACAGAACGCGTTCAGTTTCATTGATGCGTTTGGCAATTAATCTTGGATTTTCAGTAGGTCCGGCAATGGGTGGTTTGTTAGCAATCGCTGTGGGATATAAATGGTTGTTTATAATTGATGCAGCAACAAGTTTTACTGCGGGAGCAATTCTATTCTTCTTTTTGCCGAAAACACAAAGTGATCAGGTGAAAAAAGATAAAGTGGTTGTATCATCTGCGTCGTCGGCATACAAAGATCGTGAGTACTTGTTTTTTATCTTGATGGTGACTATTTATGGAACGTGTTTCTTTCAATTAATAGCCAGCGTACCTCAATATTTTAATAAGGAATGTCATTACAGTGAGGATACAATTGGATGGCTAATGGGATTAAATGGATTTTTTGTGGTGCTGTTAGAAATGCCACTTGTTACCGCTCTTGAAAAAAAACAAAAGAATATCTTTCGTTACATTATACTGGGAGCTTTTTGTGCATCGTTTTCTTTTTTGATTTTACAGTTAGGCAACGGTATGTTTATCTGGTCCTTGGTGTTTATACTTGTGATTACAATGTCAGAAATACTATGCATGCCATTTATGATGTATTACTCTTTGTCAAAACCGATTAATGAAAGGCAAGGCCAATATTCGGCGCTTTATTCTATTTCATATGGAATAGCAAATATTATTGCACCAATAGTGGGATTAGGTATAGCTGATCGTTTTGGTTTTGATGTGATGTTTTATTTTTTTGTTTTAGTTGGATTGATTGCGGTGGGAGGTTTTGTTTACTTGAAGAAGAAGAGAGGTGATGCTTAGCCCGCGCGCACCTCACCCCCGACCCCTCTCCTTGAAAAAAGGAGAGGGATGACTAAGAAATAAAGTTCATCTTCATTTTATATATACTTTCATTCTTCACATCATTATACTTTGAGTTGTGATAATGTTTTCCAAATTGTGACTCAAGAACGTTGCAGTCACCCCTCTCCTTTTTCAAGGAGAGGGGCTGGGGGTGAGGTAAAAAAAACACCCCGACAAATTTTTAAACTTGTCGGGGTGTTTGTGTTTTGGCACTCCCAATAAATGGAAAGTAGGGGATATTTGTATGAAATGGATTTTTAGGAGACCATTTTCTTCTCCTGACGTTTACGATCGTTTTCGTCTAATAATATTTTGCGTAAGCGTATACAACCCGGCGTGATTTCAACATACTCATCACCTTGAATGTATTCCATTGCTTCTTCTAACGAGAAATTAATTTTTGGTGCAATACGCATTTTATCATCTGTTCCGGATGCACGCATATTGGTTAATTTTTTCTCTTTGGTGATATTTATTACCATATCATCCTGACGGTTGTTCTCACCAATTACTTGTCCTGAATAAATTGGTTCACCTGGTTCTACGAAAAATTTACCGCGGTCTTGTAATTTATCTATAGAGTAGGCAATAGCAGTTCCTTGTTCACCAGAGATCAATACACCGTTGTTACGATTTGGGATAACACCTTTCCAAGGTTCAAATGCTTTGAAACGATGAGCCATGATTGCTTCACCGGCTGTAGCTGTTAAAATATTATTACGTAAACCAATAATACCACGTGATGGAATTTCAAATTCAAGATGTTGTAAATCTCCTTTTGGTTCCATTAAAAGCATATCACCTTTACGTTGACTTACATATTCAATTACTTTACCAGCAGATTCTTCCGGTACATCTACCGTTAAATATTCTATCGGTTCACATTTTACACCATCAATCTCTTTAATAATTACCTGAGGTTGTCCCACCTGTAATTCATACCCTTCACGACGCATCGTCTCAATTAAAACAGATAAGTGAAGAATACCGCGACCATATACTAAGTAAGAATCGGCGGAGTTGGTTTCTTCAACACGCAGTGCCAGATTCTTTTCCAATTCTTTGAATAAACGATCACGTAAGTGACGGGAAGTAACAAATTTACCTTCTTTACCAAAAAATGGTGAGTTGTTGATGCAAAACAACATGTTCATGGTTGGTTCGTCAATAGCAATTGGTGTTAAGCCTTCCGGGTTTTCAAAATCAGCGATGGTATCACCAATTTCAAAACCTTCAATACCAGTAATCGCTACAATTTCTCCGGATGTGATGGTATCGCTTGTTTTTACTTTACCCAATCCTTCGAATGTAAATAATTCTTTAATTCTTGATTTTACAATAGAGCCATCACGTTTTACAACAGAAACCGGCATGTTTTCTTTGATCTGACCTCTGGAAACACGCCCTACAGCAATACGACCAACAAAGGATGAATAATCCAATGAGGTAATTTGCATTTGTAACGTCCCCTCTGCAGTTGGTTGTTCAGGGAAATAATCAATAATGGTATCTAATAAATAAGTAATATCAGTCGTTGGGTTTTTCCAATCTGGTCCCATCCAACCTTGTTTGGATGATCCATAAACAGTTTTAAAATTTAATTGTGCTTCAGTTGCATCCAGGTTGAAGAATAAATCAAAAACCTGATCATGCACTTCATCCGGTCTGCAGTTTGGTTTATCTACTTTATTGATAACTAAAACAACTTGTTTGCCTTGTGCCAACGCCTTTTGAGTAACAAAACGGGTTTGAGGCATCGGTCCTTCAAACGCATCCACAAGCAACACAACTCCATCCGCCATGTTCAATACACGTTCAACCTCACCGCCAAAGTCGGCGTGGCCTGGGGTATCAATGATATTTATTTTTGTGTTTTTATAACGTACCGATACATTTTTTGCTAAAATAGTAATCCCACGCTCCCTTTCCAGGTCATTATTGTCCAAGATCAGCTCCCCAGATTCCTGATTTTCACGGAATAATTTACCAGTGTGTAAAATTTTATCAACCAGGGTCGTTTTACCGTGGTCAACGTGGGCGATAATGGCAATGTTTTTAATGTTTTTCATTTGATTTTTATTATCATTCACAAGCAGAAACAGCTCTTACAGAGATACATCAGCTTACTTTTCTGTTTAAGAAGTTGCAAAAGTAGTGATTTTATTGTTAACTTGGGTATAAGCCCATCTTAATATTTATAAATAAATAAGGAATTTCTGCTAAATCATTGAAATGGTATTAAAAAGCATTGTAAAAAACAGATTAAATTTTTGCTTCTTTCAGAAAATTATGAATGAAAATGTAACTTTGGATGTATTTTCCTCTCATAGATACAAGGTATTTAACCACAACTTTTAAGTTCCAATAAGTTAGAAATGAATGAGGTGTGTAATTAACCCTTTATGTCCTTACTAAGACAAAAAATAGGCTTCCCCAACCTTTGCCTCTTAGCATTCGTTACGTTAATTAAGGCGAGTTTTGCAAAATCAATAGTCTTACCATATAATAAGTGGATAGTGTTTTAAGAAATTATAGGAGCAAATATCGGCTGTTGTTGCTGTTGTTTTCATGTTCCTCTGTTTTTGCGCAGGATCCACACCCTACTTTTAAACATTATACGGTTGAACAAGGCTTAGCGAGTTCAGAAGTATATCAGGTGAGGCAGGATTCGAAAGGATATATTTGGTTTGCTACCGGAAATGGTGTGAGTCGCTTTAACGGCTATGAATTTGAAAATTTTTCTATAAAAGATGGGCTACCGGAGAATACAATATTTGAAATATATGAAGATCCGTTTGAGCGTATTTGGTTTGTTTCTTTAGCCTGCAAGTTATCCTATTACTATAAAGGAAAAATTTATCCATTTAGATACAATGATCAGATACAAAAAATGGTAGTCAACCCGCTGAAGACATCTTTTTGTGTAGATAAAAACGGAACCATTTTTTTAGGTTTATCCAGATTTGGTATTTTGCAAATATCAAAAAACGGAACATTTAAACAGTTGTTCCCGAAGTATACACAGTATGCAATAAATGTTATTGAACCCAAGCCCAGTGAGCTTATTTTTTCATATTACTTTGGCCCTTCTTTCCGGGCAATTAACTTTCAAACGCAAACCCATCATGAGCTTTTGAAATTCCCTTTAAAAGATTCAACAAGGGCACTAGGTGGATCAGGACGTATGATCCGTTTAAAAAATAACGATTACTTAATGGGGATTGGTAATTACTTGTATAGATTTGATCATACAGATATAAATCAATATACTGCCGATAAACTGCCGGCTACTATTATTTGGGTGTATGAAGATGATGAAGATGATATATGGGTAGGAACCATTTATGGTGGTGTTTATTATCTACCAAAAGGCAACTTTCAGCAGAAAAAATGTTTCTTGAATGGCTTTGCGGTAAATTGTGTTTTACAGGATAAAGAAGGAGGTTTTTGGTTTGTAACAGAAGGAGATGGTGTGTATTACAGTGCCTCCAAAAAAGTAAGAACATTTGATAAGAGTGTGGGATTGAGTGAGGACAGGGTTCTAAGTATTACAACCGATCAGGAAAACGTTTATACCGCGTCTCCGAACGGAATGATTCATAAGCTGAACACCTCTTCGATTCTAAATTCTTACAATACAAACGAAAACCAACATCAAACCAATGGACTTCAAACACTCTTTTATGATCCAAAAGAAAGAATAGTTTGGGTTGGATCACGTTCAAGGTTCGGGCGATTAATAAATGAAAAATTTAGAAAGGATCGTGCGAGCATAGCATTCAATGATGGGGTGCAAGATTCGAATGGAATAAATTGGTTTGTATGTTCAGGCGGATTTTTCAAATATGAAAATAAAATTATTCTGGATTACGGTTTTCCCGGTGAACCATACAAACAATTAAAGAATGGTAACAGATTATGTGGCACCCGGGAGTTTTTTGGGAAAACAGATCTTTCTAAAAACTTCAGACGTTTAAATGCGATCGCCATTAACAAAAAGGATGAAATCGTACTAGGGGCCATAAATGGTTTGTGGACGTACAACATGAAACAAGAAGAGCTCTATTATATTGGATACAGGCATCGTTTGCTACAAAACCGAATATTGGCTTTAGATTATTTTAATGATTCATTGTTGGTGATCGGAACAAAAGGTAGTGGAGTTATCTTATACTACAATAAAAAAGCTGTTCAAATTAACTCTGAAAACGGATTGAGTGGGGATAATGTGTATGCTGTTTGTCATGATTCATCAGCTATTTGGGCTGCTACTAACAAAGGATTGACGAAGATTGTATTGACGAGTATAACACCGTTAACGTATTCCCTTTCTACCTACACCATATTGAATGGCTTACCATCCAACGAAATAAATGACTTACAGCTGGTTAAAAATAAAATATGGGTGGCAACAAATAAAGGAGCGACTTTTTTTCATCCCGACTCGATCAATGCAACAAAAGTTGATTTACCTATTTATTTAAATAACGTTCGGATCAATGATAAGGATACGTCCATCCTTTC
>DAORKB010000029.1:8582-21343 GCA_035439365.1 Bacteroidia bacterium | reverse complement strand
TTGGTTAGTTCAAACACAACAATTGATCAACAACCGCAATCACTTACAATGTGTTATGGCGATATTGCTGATTTCCATATCAAAGCAAGTGGAAATAATTCATTGACTTATCAATGGCAGGTGGACAGCACCAACACAAATACGTTTGTTAATTTAAAAGCAGATACGGTCTTTACTAACACTACAAATGACAGCATGCGAATAAGAGCATTTACCCCTAAAATGGCTACTTATAAATTCCGTTGTGTTGTTACAAATGTGATTTGTGGAACTGCAACAAATTCTCAGGAAGCAATTATTGTTTTTGATGAAGAATGTAATGTTTACCCAGTTGATGTTCCAACAGGCTTTTCGCCAGATGGTGATGGTGTAAATGACAAGCTTGTTATTCAAGGTTTAGAAAACTATCCAGGTTCTGTTGTTCGTGTATTTAACATCTGGGGAGATTTAGTTTATGAAAAAGAGGATTATCAAAATGACTGGGATGCGAAAGCAAATGTTAAAAATGTAGTTGGCGAAGGAAAGCTGCCCGCTGGTACCTATTACATTTATGTTGATTTGAAAAAGGGCGCAAAAAGGAAAGCAACATTTTTAATAATTAAGTATTAAAAAACAGAGTAAACTAAATGAAAAATATAAAAATAAAGGCAGTATTGTTTTTTGCTATTCTGCTTTTAAATACTGTTACCATGTATGCCCAGTACGGACCGACATTCACGCAGTATACATTTAATGAGGCTTTTATTAACCCTGCATATACTGGTTCTCAAGATGCGCTAGCTGTAAATGCTTCGTATCGCAACCAGTGGGTTGGCGTAACGGGAGCTCCTGTTACAGAAACATTTGCTGCACATGCTCCCTTATTTCGTAAAATGCTGGGGATAGGTATTACTGCCTATAATGAACATGCGGGTGTATTAAAAACCACAGCCGGTTTCTTGAATTTATCCTATCGCATTATTATGAAAAAATCTACCTTATCATTTGGTTTATCAGGTGGTATACAAAATTTTCGTGAAGATCTTACACAAGTAAAATCAGGGGCAGATGGGGCTGTTGATTACCAATTTATGAATGTAAATAGATCTTTAAATCCTAATTTTGGCTTTGGAATTTACTATTATACGCCTAAACTATTTGCTGGAATTTCGGTTCCACGAACGATGGAGATGAAACTAAGTGATGATAGCAGTAAAATTGTTAATCGTCTTAATCCAAACAGTTTTAGCTATTACGCGGCAATTGGATATGTATTTGATCGTAATGAAAATACTATTTGGAAACCATATGTTATGACAAAAATCATTCAGGGTGCTCCAATACAAACTGATTTTTCCTTGACCGTTTTATTAAAAAAAATAGTTTGGCTGGGTGCTTCTTACAGAACAGATAAAACACTTTCTGGAATTGTTGGTTTTCAGTTTAATCCGCAATTTAAACTGACTTACTCCTATGATTATACCCTTTCAGCATTGAGGAAGTACAACTCCGGTTCACATGAGATTCAGTTAAGTTATATTTTTAGTTTTAATAAAGAGAAGATTGTCACACCACGTTTATTTTAACCAAGGATTTAATACATTATTATAAATTATGAAATTTTCATTTCGACTAATTTTTTCCATATTCCTTATTCTTTCTACTACTATATGTAATGCTCAGGATGAACCTCTTCATTTGAAGCAAGCCAATAAAGCATATTATAATAAAGCTTATAATGATGCTATTCCATTATATCTATATAGTGTAAAAAAAGATTCTTCCTTTCATGCATCTACTATCAATCTTGCTGATTGCTATCGATTAACAAATGATGCAATTAATGCTGAACTATGGTATAAAAAAGTTGTGAACCTTAAGGAGAGTGAGCCTATCCATCAATTATACCTTGGAGAAGCGTTGATGGAAAATAAAAAATATGATGAGGCTAAAAAATGGTTAGAACTATACTCAAGAAACTCAAGTGATGATAGCCGTGGTTATGAGCATTTACAATCGCTTAAGCAATTGAGCAAATTATATAAAGACAGCTCCTATGTAAAAATTAAAAAGGTGAATATTAATTCGACTGAATCTGATTTCTCTCCGGTTGTTTATAGAGAAGGAATAATTTTTACTTCGGCACGGAAAAAATCTGCACTAATTGAACGAACACAAGCCTGGACAGGAAAAAATTTCTTTTCTATTTATTTTGCAGCATCTAAGGATAGTGTATCTTTTTCTAAACCAAAATTATTTGCTCCTGAAATACAGACTAAATATAACAATGGCCCACTTTGCATAAGCAAGGATCTTTCTACCATTTATTTTACACGTAACAATCCGGAAGGAAACAGTAGCGATAAAATCATCAAACTGGAAATTTATGCTTCTCAAATCAAATCAGATGGGGAGCATTGGAACGAATTGCTTACACCGTTTCGTTGGAACAGCAACACCTATAACTGTGCGCATCCAGCCTTAAGTCCTGATGGAAATAAATTATATTTTACATCCGATATGAAATCTGGGTTTGGTGGAATGGATCTGTATGTTTGTAAAAAAGAAGGTGATGTTTGGGGTGAACCGGAAAACCTGGGCGCCACTATTAATACGCAGGGAAACGAAGTTTTTCCATACATCAGTGAAAATGGGACGTTGTATTTTTCTTCGGATGGACATGGAGGTTTGGGAGGTCTTGATTTATTTTTCAGCGCTCCAACAGAGTTAGGCTATTCCGTGCCTGAAAATATGGGAGCACCTATGAATAGTAATTCGGATGATTTTGGAATTACCATTTCAGGTAAAAAAGGATACTTCAGTACAAACAGGGGCCATAAAGGAATTGATGACGACATTTTTCAATTCGTAAATACAAAACCAAATAAGATTCGTTATTTAATAAAATTGGTGGACAGCGTTACGCAACGTCAAATTGCCAATACACATGTAGAAATAAAGGATGTTATTACGAAAGAGTATTTACCCATTATTGAAAAAAACGGTCAATCGTATTGTGATTTGATACCAGGTTTTGATTACTTTTTTGAAGCAGATGCTGAGAACTATAAATCAAAAACAGCTGTACCTAATATTACAAAGAGCCCAACTGTGCTTATTCCAATGGCCAGGGTTCCCAATTCAAAAAATCCGAATGGGCTGGCGAATGTATGTTTGACAGGTATTGCTTATACTATTGTTGATGGAAAGAAAGCACCACTGTCTAATGCTGCGATTGTTGTTATTAATAGTTCAACCAAAGAGAAAGAATTGGAAGGCATGACCAATGCCAGTGGAAAATATAAAATTTGCAACTTGCCACTTAATAAGAAATTTAAAATTCAAACATCTTTTTCGAATTATTTCGGTAGTGATATTGAAATCGTTACACAACAAATACAATATGATTCAACGATTTATCAGGATTTTAATTTTGATAAAATTATGCTGGGTAAATCGGTTGCTGTGGAAGGATTAAAATTTGACGCAGGGAAATCGACTGTTAGTTCGGCATTAATACCGGGTCTTGACAAAATTGTGGACCGATTAAAAGACAATCCAAAAATTGTTGTTGAGATTGGTGTGCATACAGATTGCAGAGGACTGGCACAAAATAATTTGGATTTATCAGATGACAGAGCCCGCACCTTAAAGGAATATGTTGTTAGCAAGGGAATTGATTCTAAAAGGGTTACTTATATTGGTTACGGAGAGTCGGTACCGATTAACAAATGTGAATGTGAAGAAACGATTATTGTTCCGTGCAGTGAACAAGAACATCAACAAAATAATCGCGTAGAGTTAAAGGTGATTGGGTTCATGAAGAATGGAATTATTGTTAGTGAGTAGTGCTAATCAATACTACCTAATGATGATTCGAGTGGTGGTAAATGCAGGCTATCCAATTGATCAAAACAATATTCCGTGAATGCTTTTGCACCTGTTGCACTTAAATGTTCACCATCAATAAAGAGTGAATCTTTCCAATTAATTTTATCCGCATCAATAAAAACATGCTGATCCCTTTGTAAAGTTGCAGCAATTCGATTTACATGCTCTTTCAATTGTTTTGATTTCTCAGCGCTCAAGTTCTTATAGATCCCTTCTCTGAAGGGAGATTGGAAGAATATTAGCCGAATATGCTTTGCTTTACAAAAAGCAGAAATACTATCCACATAGTCATAATTGTTTTCGATGATTCTTGCTTTATCAAAAGATGCGTTCCAACGACGTTCATCTATTTTAAAATTCGTGTTATCAATATTTACTCCTCCGAACGGATCAAAAACAAGGTATTCATATTGATTTTTCTGTTCTGTCACCAATTTTTTATACTTTGCATTATCCATATAATAACGAACATTGAAGCAAGTCAGGTGATACATATTTGCAGCCAAATCCCCGGCTACCAAATAATTTTTCACTTTATCATACTCTACTTTTTTAGAAGGTAATTCAAACTCCGAGATACTACTTGCTATGATTACGGTATTTGTATACCGGTATGTTTTGCAAAGTGTTTTCAGGAGTGCATAATTATCACCCATGTTCATACCCCAGGAGGATGTATTTAAAAATGCTCCATTGCGGGTTCTTTTTGCAACCGTTTCGGAATGAAGATTATTTAAAGCGATAGAAGATCCGATGGCAAGGGTCGAAATATTTTTTTGAGTTGTCCTTAAAAATTCAATTTTTTCGTTCAAGGAATAGCTATCCGAAAAAGCAGGAGCAGGAAAATCTTTGCTGGACACATGATACTTAACGGCATATCCTGCAACAATCAACGCGCTGATAAATATGCACAGAGCAAGAAATAAGATTATTTTTTTTAAAAAACTGCTCATCCTTTTAATTTAGAACTGAAAGTAAATAAACTGTTGCTCGCTTCCGGAAAAATAGAATATCAGAAAGACTAAAACATAATACATGGTCCATCGAACAGGCTTATACCATGTTAAACCAAGGTTTTCTATCGCATAGGTTTGTTTTCTGCCAATCCATTCAATTGTAAACATGATGCAAATAAACATCAGGGTTAAAATTACTTTTATCGTTCTCATTCCTTCCGGTAAAACCGGGGCTGAGAAAAGAGAGGAAGAAAAAAGATGCTTGTAATAGTCTATCGCATGCGACATGGAATGCGAATTAAAGATAATCAGTGTAATCATCACTAATAGAAAAGTACCTACTACATTCGCAAACTCTTTAAACGTTGGAAAAAAACGATCCTGAGCAATGGTTTTATTCGCATTGACTTTTCCTTTTAAAATAAGCGGAATAAAATAACAGCCGTGTAAAAAGCCATAGACAATAAATGTCCAATTGGCTCCATGCCACAATCCTACCAGTACAAAATTAATGATGATGGCCAGAATAGTTCCACTTTTGCCATATCCTCTAAAAATAAAAGAGAGGGGAGTAAAGACATATTCCGTCATCCAGGCTGTTAAGGAGATGTGCCATTTTTGCCAAAATTCAGCAATGTTTTGTGCAAAGAAAGGAAGACGGAAATTATTCATGATATTAAAGCCCAGCAAACGGGCTATACCTACGGCCATGTCTGAATAGCCGGAGAAGTCAGCATAAATTTCTATCGTATATAAAAATGCTGCGAGCATCAGCGTGCTGCCCGGATAAATATCATATTGATCAAATACCTGTGTTGAAATACTGCTGCAATTATCAGCAATAACCACCTTTTTGAATAGGCCCCAAAGTATTTGTCTTAAACCATCTGCTGCTTTTGCAGGATCAAAAATCCTGTTTTTTTCTAATTGAGGAACAAAGTCTCTTGCTTTATCAATGGGTCCGGACAGAGAACTTGGGAAAAAGGAGAGGTAAGAAAAAAACACGATCCAATTTTTTACAGGTTCTGTTTTACCACTTTCCACATCCATCAAATAACTCATTGCTCTAAAGGTGTAGAAGCTTATACCAAGTGGTAAAATGATGTTGAGTGTATGAATATTTAAGTGTACACCAAATGTATCAAAAGCGCCAACAAACGACTGAATAAAGAAATTACAATATTTAAAAAAGAGGAGGCTTCCCAATCCGTGAATTAATCCCAGCCAAAGTAAAAGACGTTGACGGTTCTCATTGTCTTCGGCCTTTGCAATATAAATTCCCAGAACAAAATTAATGATGGAGCTGCTAATGAGTACAAGCAGGAACCTTATATCCCACCAACCCATAAATATGTAACTCGCAATTAGAATCAGTACATTCTGAAACTTTACATTTTGTTTGAAAACAAACCAATATAAAATAAAGAAGGAAATAAAAAACAGGACAAATTCTAATGAATTAAACAGCATAGCTAATTTCTGTTAACCAAGTTTTGATTGAATCAATTCTATTAAATTACCTAAGTTATTGAGTTTATTAAGTTCTTTCAATTTGAATTTCACCTGAAAATTCTTTTCGATTTCAGTAATGATCACCATGTGTGTCAATGAATCCCAGCCGTCAACTTCAGCAGCAGATAATTCATTTTTCATTTCAAAATTTTCGTGTTTAACAACTGTCGCTATTATCTTTTGTAATTTACTTACGATTTCCGTTCTTTCCATTCTTGTATTTTATTTTAAAACAACTGTTTCAATTTATTTCTATCTGTTTTTCCATTTGTATTCAATGGAAACTCATCTGTGAACTGTATACGTTTAGGGATCATATACGGTGGCAATTTCAACTTGATATGATCCAACAAAGGGTCCGTTCCAAGCGGCTTGGATTCAATTACCAATCCTATCTCGGTATTACCAACTGCATCTGTAATAGGCACAGCTACTGCATTTGTTTTACCTAAAAACGCTTTCACATGAAACTCTATTTCTGCAAGCTCTATTCTAAACCCTTGTATTTTCACCTGATGATCGAGGCGTCCCAGGTACATAATATCACCTTGTTCATCGAAGCGACATAAATCACCGGTTTTGTAAAAGCGGGTATGTTCTCCTTTGTAATCCAAATAAAAAAATGCTTCTTTATTTTTTTCTTCGTTGTTCCAGTAACCAGGTGTAAGCTGAATTCCACCCAAACACAATTGTCCTGCTTCTCCGGCTGGTAATATTTTGTTATTCTCATCAATTGCAATGGTTGTTGTTCCTTCCATTGCTCTTCCGATACTTAAAACACCATTGTGTGTTTTATTTTCTCCGCTTCGATTATATTCATAATACGTGCAATAGATCGTATCCTCAGTTGGCCCGTAATAATTAAGCACTTTTGCGTTCGGCACACATTTACTCCATTCTTTTGTGATTTCAAGTGATAAAGCTTCTCCGCAAAACAAACTGTATTTCAAGTCAGGGAAATCCATCTCATCAAAATATGGTCGCAAGTATTGAAGAATGGAAGGTACCATCAATGCAAATGTTAACTTTTCTTCATCCAGCAATTCAAAAATATAATTGAATTTTATTTTATTTTTGGGAATGGTATAGATGCAGGCTCCATAAAATAGTGGGAACAGATAGGAGACAACAGATAAGTCGAATGTCATTTCAAACATTTGCAAACACTTGTCATTCTCATCCATTTTAAAATTCATCTTTTCAAATGCCTGCATAAAACCAGTCAGGTTTGCCCTATCAATGGGAACACCTTTCGGTTGACCAGTTGTGCCCGAGGTAAAAAGAATATAAACCAATTCCTGATCAGAAACCTGTTTTGGAGTTAAATTGATTTCGCAATTGGCTAACTTTTTACTTTCAATCAGATTATATTCAGGAAAAAGAGGTTGTTGTGATGAATCAATAATGGTAACTAATAATGCTTGTTGAATAACGCTAAGATTACGCTCTCTAGGGGCGTCGGGACTAATTGGTACATACGCTTTTCCCTCAAACCACAGTGCAAAAATAGTTGCATATGTTTCCAGATCATCATTGGCAACTAAACCAACAATCTTCTCCGTTTCTTCGTGCGTACCGGAATGGATCGCTTTCCGAATTTTGGAAATGGTTACAGCCAAATCCTTGTATGTATAAAACGTTCCGTTGATACAGAACGCGTTTCGGGAGGAGTACTTGTTTATTGCTTGTTGAAGACGTAGAAACAATTCCATATCGATTTTTTAGAGTAGCTAATTCGGTTTATTCCAATAATGACTTTAAAACGCCTGTTTTGTTATATGCACAAATATATGGAATTTCTACACAGGTTCAAGCCGTATATTAACTGTCTTATACCCAATAGTTATCAAAAAACTCTCGAATAAATGTCCAGGGGCTTTTCTTGATAAAGTGTAAGCTAATAGGTGTACGATTTAGAATATCAATTGCTTCACGGCCCCACTTACCTTTTCAATAACGAAATCAATTTCTTCCAATGTGGTGTATTTACCCAGACTAAAACGAATGGAGCTGTAGGACTCTGCATCACTTAAGCCCATTGCTTTTAATACATGTGATGGCTGAGCAATGGCAGAAGTACAAGCAGACCCCATGGATACGGCTATATTGGGAATCTTATGGATAAGTGATTCGGATCGAATTTTTAAAAAAGCAATGTTGGTGGTATTAAACAAACGATTCTTCGTGCTACCGTTGATATATACATCTTCCAAATCGCACAGATGTTGCTCCAATTTTGTACGTAGCCTGGAAATTCGCGCCGAGTCATCCCACATTTCCAGTTTAGCAATTTCACAAGCTTTGCCCAGGCCAACAATACCAGTAACGTTGAGTGTTCCGGATCGAAGTCCGCGTTCATGCCCTCCACCATCGATCATTGGAAATAGGGTGACGCGAGGATTTTTTCGCCTTACATAAAGCGCACCCACTCCTTTGGGTCCATAAAATTTATGCGCACTCAAACACATCAAATCAATATGTTCATCCATTACGTTGATGTTTATCTTACCAACAGCTTGTGTTGCATCTACCATAAAAATGCTGCTATTTGCATGTACGGTTTCCGCAATTTTTTGAATGGGCTGAATGACACCTGTTTCATTATTCGCATACATCACACTAACTAAAATGGTTTGTGGGGTCAATGCTTTTCTCAGGTCATCCAAATCGATTAACCCTTCGCGGTTAACTGGCAAGTAGGTAATTTTAGCTCCTTTTTTTTCAAGCGCCTGACAGGTATCTAATACGGCTTTATGCTCAGTAGCAACGGTGATGATATGGTTTCCCTTTATCTTGTAATTTTCCCACACTCCTTTAATCGCTAAATTAATAGCCTCTGTAGCGCCAGAAGTAAACACAAGCTCCTGCTCTATGCAATTGATCAAATCGGCAACTTGTTTACGGGCAGTTGTCACCGCATCTTCTGCAATCCAGCCAAATCCATGCGTACGGCTCGAGGCATTTCCAAATTTTTCGGTAAAATATGGCAACATTGCTTCTAGCACCCTTTTATCCACAGGGGTTGTTGCGTTGTAGTCTAAATAAACGGCGGTTTTCACGTTTCAAAAGTAACAAAATAGTTGGTTTCTTACCTTATAAATGCTTTTGGGCTGCCTCTAAATCACTTTAAAGACAATAAAATTGCCTTTTATTTAGAATTATTCTTAATTTTGTGCTTAATTATGAACGAGGTCAATTCTATATCCGAACTCCATATTGATAGTGAACAAATTCGTGCTGATTTCCCTATCCTTTCCCGCACTATAAATGGTAAACCATTGATTTATTTTGACAGCGGGGCTACGGCTCAAAAACCACAGCAAGTAATTGATGCGGTCTCGAATTATTATGCACAACAAAATGCAAATATTCATCGTGGAGTTCATACGTTAAGTCAGGAAATTACCGTGGCTTATGAAAAAGCAAGGGGTACAGTTCAAAAACACCTGAATGCTGAATTTGCACATGAAATAATTTTTACAAAAGGAACAACAGAATCCATTAGTCTGGTTGCTTATTCATTCGGTAAAAAATTTATTTCTGCAGGAGATGAAGTCATTGTTTCTGAAATGGATCATCACTCCAACATTTTACCATGGCAACAATTATGTGAAGATAAAGGTGCAATTCTTAAGGTACTTCCGATTAATGATGCCGGGGAATTATGTATTGATGAATTGCAAAAACTAATTACAAGCAAAACAAAATTATTAGCTGTTACACATGTTTCCAATACACTTGGAACCATCAATCCGATAAAAGAAATCATTCGTATTGCACATGCAAAAAATGTTGCGGTACTTGTGGATGGTGCACAAGCCGTACCACACATGGAAGTTGATGTACGTGAGTTGGATGCCGATTTTTATTGCTTTAGCGGACATAAATTATTCGGCCCGACCGGTATTGGTGTTTTGTATGGAAAAGAAAAGTGGTTGAACCCAATGCCTCCTTACCAGGTTGGTGGTGGTACCATTAAAACAGTAACCTTCAAAAAAACGGAGTACGCCGATCTTCCTTTAAAATTTGAAGCCGGTACACCACATATGGAAGGTGTTATCGGACTTGAAGCAGCACTTAATTATGTAAATAAGGTCGGATTAAAAAACATTGCCGCTTTTGAACACATCTTGCTGGATTATGCTACCGCCGAATTAAAAACAATACCAGGTGTGAAGATTATTGGTACTGCAAAAGAAAAAGCAAGTGTCATTTCTTTTGTTGTTGACGGACTGCATGCATTGGATGTTGGAACCATTCTGGATCAATTGGGAATTGCGGTTCGTACGGGTCATCATTGTACCCAACCTTTAATGGAGCATTATTGTATTCAGGGAACTATAAGGGTGTCACTTGCATTTTACAACACCGTTCATGAAATTGATGAGTTGATCAGAGGTCTTAAACGCGCCATAGACATGTTGCGTTAACAAAAATTAAACATGAGTATAGCTGAAACGGAACAAGAAATAACTGAAGAGTTTGAAATTTTTGACGATTGGATGCAAAAATATGAGCACCTGATTGATTTAGGAAAATCACTGCCTATGATTGACGAAGCAAACCGCACGGATGATAAACTCATCAAAGGTTGCCAAAGCAGGGTGTGGATGCATTCGGAGCTAAAGGATGGAAAAATAATATACACGGCAGACAGTGATGCAATCATCACAAAAGGTATGGTTGCCTTGATGATACGTGTATTATCAGGCCATACACCCGATGAAATTATCAGTGCTGAATTAGGTTTTGTAGAAAAAATAGGATTAATAAAACACCTTTCTCCAACAAGGAGCAATGGATTGGTAAGTATGATTAAGCAAATGAAATTGGATGCGCTTGCATACAAGCAGACACAACATTAACATTTGATTGAATTAAAAACACGGAGAGCTACGCAATGCCTGCAATAATAAATACACATAACACTGAATTAACACAACGTGTGATTGATACGATCAAAACATGTTATGACCCCGAAATACCTGTTGATATTTGGGAGCTGGGACTGATCTATGAAATAAACCTGGATGAGGAAAACAACCTGAAAGTAGTGATGACATTAACCTCACCAAGTTGCCCAGTTGCAGAAACATTACCACCAGAGGTAGAAGATAAGCTGCGCGAAATAGAAGGTGTACGCTCTGCTAAAATCGAATTGACCTTTGAACCAACATGGGAAAAAGAAATGATGAGTGAGGTAGCACAATTAGAGTTAGGTTTTATTTAAGTAATGGACGATCAGATAATCAATAAAGTAGCACAAAGTGGTTTAGTAACCATTGACTTGGAGGAATTTTATCCAACGGGGGAACGTGTTATTTTTGATATCAGAGATTATCTATTTCAAGGATTGATTTTACGTGAAAAAGATTTTCGCGAATCCGTAAAAAATATTGACTGGAAATCCTACACGGATAAATATGTATCACTTATTTGTTCAGCAGATGCCATTGTACCCACCTGGGCGTACATGCTACTTGTTTCAAATTTAGAACCCTATGCTAAAAAAGTAGTGTTTGGAAATCTGGAAACATTGGAAACGGTTCTGTATGATGAAATTCTTTCAAAACTTCCAATCGAAAATTTCAGGGATTCCAGAATTGTGATTAAAGGCTGTGGAAACTTGCCTGTTCCGAAAGCTGCTTATGTTGAATTGACTAGGTTACTGAGACCTGTTGCAAAAAGCATCATGTACGGTGAGCCATGTTCTACGGTTCCGATTTTCAAGCAAGCGAAATAATTTCAAGCATCTATTTTTGCGTTATAATTTTCATGTATTAAGTTCGTTTTATAGCGACCTTTAATGCATTCAAAAATTAGTTCTCATGTATATCCCATCAAAATTCTCCATGCGTGATCACGCCACTACTATTGCTTTTATGCAACAGTATAGTTTTGCAACAATAGTCAGTTCAAAAGAAGGTCTTGACGCAAATCACTTACCCTTTGTTGTTGAAGAAACAGAAGGCGTATTAAAATTAACTTCTCATTTTTCGAGAACAAATGAGCAATGGAAGGATATTGAAAAGGGGGAAGTAATGGTTATTTTCAGCGAGCCTCATGCGTATATTTCGCCTAAACATTACAATGCAAAATTGAGTGTTCCTACCTGGGATTTTATTGCTGTTCATGCTTATGGTAAAGTAACCATTATAGATGATGAGGAACGTTCATTCAAAGAGCTTGAAAAAATGATCAACAATTATGATTTGGAGTATCGCAAACAGTGGGATGAATTACCCGCTGATTACAAAAACAATATGCGTAAAGGTATTGTTATGTTTGAAGTAGAGGTTACACGATTAGAAGCGAAAAATAAACAGAGTCAGCATAAATCAGCCGATGAAAAGCAACGCATTTTGAATTCATTAGAAAATAGTACGATTGGTTCTGAACGGGAAATGGGAGTTTGGATGAGGA